>CAYSZK010000074.1:17210-20124 GCA_964435495.1 uncultured Verrucomicrobiales bacterium | reverse complement strand
GCTGATTTGGCTGATTTGGCTTGATTCCGCGCCCCGCTCCCATTACACAGCCGCATGGGCCAACAGCATAACAAAGTCATCAAACGCCGCCGCCGCTCCGAACGCATCAAGCGCCGGAAGACCTCCCGCAAGCTCACGTCAACCTCAGCCCCGTCCCCGGCGCCTTCCCCTGCCCCGGCCCGCACACCTACGCCCGCCCCCACACCAACCAAAGCCCCAACCAAGGCACCAGCCCCAGCTCCGGCTCCAGCTCCGGCTCCGGCTCCAGCTCCGGCTCCGGCTCCGGCTCCGGCTCCGGCTCCGGCCCCGGCTCCGGCTCCGGCCCCGGCCCCGGCTCCGGCCCCGGCCCCGGCCCCGGCCCCGGCTCCCAAAGCCGTCCAGGACCCCGCGTCGGCAGCCGATCAAGCGCCTGCGCCCGCACCCGAAGCCTGACCCTTCCCCCCGGCGACGCGCCGTCCTTTGTCCGTGGTCGATTGCCAACACCTCGTCATTGACGGCCACAGCCTTCTCCTCGGCCTGCCAGGCTTCTCCCCGCGCCACCGCGCCAACCCGCGCCTCATGCGCGGCCTGCTTGTTCGCGCCGCGGAACAGTTCCAGGACCACACCGGCGTTGCCGTCCATATCGTCTTCGACGGACGCAACGGCGGGGGCGCCCTCGACGAACCCGCCGGGGTCGAAGTCCGCTTCGCCGCCGCCGACCAGACCGCCGACGCCATCATCGAACGCGCCGTCGCCGCCGCTCCGCGGCCTGGCCAGGTCGCCGTCGTCACAGGCGACGCCACGGAATCGCGCCTCGTCCAGTCCCTTGGCGCCCAAACCCTTTCGCCAGACCAGTTCCTTGACTGGCTCGCCCGCGCCGCCCCCTCCGCCGCCGTCAGCCGCCTTCTGGGCCAGCCCGTATGACACCCACCCCCTTTCCCGGCCCCGCCCGGAGCGCCACACCGGATAAATCCCCGGCGCCGGGCGCCCCCGAAAAAAATGTAACCCTTGGGCCGAAACGGAGATTGACAGCGGAGGCAGAATTCGCGACGCTTATCAAACCAAGGAAGCCAAGGAGAATCGATTCATGAGCAGGTTGTTCCAAGTTATCGCCGCCCTCGCGGCCATCGGCACGGCAGTTATTGTTTTCACCAAGACAGCCCCCACTACCCTCACTCTCAAACAAAAAATCGAAAAAGCCGAGGGCGAAATCAAGGAGCTTGGCGCCAAACTCACCAAGGCCGCCGAGGATATCGCCGCCGCGCAGAAGGCCAAGGAAGATGCCGAGGGCAAGGTCGCCGGCCTCACCAGCGAACGGGATGACGCCAAAACCAAGGCCAGCGAGGCCGAAGGCAAACTCGCCAACCTCGAAAACCAGATCGCCGAGGAGAAAAAGAAGGCCGAAGACGCCACCGCCGAGCTTGCCAAACTCAAGGAAGCCGTCGGCACCGCCGCCAGCCCCGAGGAACTCAAAGCCCGCGAACAGGAGCTCACCACCCTGCGCGAGGAAAAGAAGATGATCGAAGACAAGCTCGCCTCGGTCCAGGCCAACCTGAACAAGATGCAGGGCGAGCAGGATTTCCAGCGCCGCGGCATCACCCCGCCGGGCGTCAGTGGCCGCGTCGTCGCCATCAACACCCAATGGAACTTCGTCGTCCTCGACGTCGGCAAATCCAACGGCGTTGTCGAGAATGGCGAAATGACCGTCGTCCGCTCCGGGCGCCCCATTGCCAAAATCAGGGTCGCGTCCGTCGATCAACGCACCTGCGTCGCCGATGTCACCAAGGCCGCCTCCGGCTTCCGCCCCACCGTCGGCGATTCCGTCATCTCCAACTGACCGCCCCATGACACGCCTCACGCTCCTCCTCGGCGCCGCCCTCTGCCTCGCCCTCGCCGGCTGCGCCTCCACCCCGGCCAAGGATTCCACCGACCCCGACGAATACTCCCAGCTCCCCTGGAACCGCCCCCAGAAATGGGAAGGCACCGGCCAGCTCGGCGCCCTCGCCCAATAACCAGCCCCACCCACCGGCTCATGCGCAGGCGCCCGCTCTTGCTCTGCCTTCTTCTCGCCGCCTGCGCCCACGCGGACATCACCGCCACGCCCCTTTCCCCCGGCGACGCCCTCGCCGTCGGACGCAAAATCTGGCGCAACGAATGCGGCGGCACCGTCGCCGGCCTTACCACCTGGAACAGCGGCGAGGAATTTCCGTCCCTCGGCATCGCCCACTTCATCTGGTATCCCACAGGGTATCACGGCCCGTTCGACGAAAGTTTCCCGCGCCTCATCGCCTTTCTCCGCAGCCACGGCGCCAAACCCCCCGCGTGGCTCCGCGAAAATGACGGCTGCCCCTGGCCCAACCGCGCCGCATTCCTCGCCGATTTCGACGGCCCCCGCCTCACCAGCCTCCGCGAATTCTTCGCCAACACCGTCGCCCTCCAGGCCCGCTTCACCGCCCAGCGCCTTGAAGACGCCCTCCCCCGCATGCTCAAAGCCGCCCCCCCGGAACGCCACGACGCCATCCGCGCCAATTTCGCCGCCGTCGCCGCCGTCCCCAACGGCGTGTACGCCCTCATCGACTACGTCAACTTCAAGGGCGAAGGTGTCCTCGCAACCGAACGTTACCACGGCGAAGGCTGGGGCCTCGCCCAAGTCCTCCAATCCATGGAACCCGCGCCCGCCGGCAAACCCGCCGTCCGCGCCTTCGTCGAAGCCGCAAAGGCCGTTCTCGCCCGCCGCGTCCGCAATTCCCCCCCGGACCGCCGCGAATCCCGCTGGCTCCCCGGCTGGAACAACCGCCTCGACACCTATCTCCAGTAGCCCCCCTGCGGATTCTAGTTCGCGCCAAGGGATTTTGCGGAGACTGCTCCATGGCCCAGGCCAACCGCGCCCTTGGCGGTATCGCAGGCGATCTGCACCTGGCGCGACAGCGGGAAC
>CAYSZK010000074.1:0-17200 GCA_964435495.1 uncultured Verrucomicrobiales bacterium | reverse complement strand
GAACAACCGCCTCGACACCTATCTCCAGTAGCCCCCCTGCGGATGCGGTCATGGCCCCGAAGCATTTCGGGGCCATGACCGCGGCCCATGCAATCCGGGCAAAGGGCCGGCCAAAATTCAGGCGCAAGCCCGATCCGTCATGATCCGGCGGCAATACACCACAACTCCAATAACCGCTTGCCTGCTGGATTCTATGCGTTAAAAATGTGCGTTATGAAAACCGTCCCCATTATGCGTGCCCAGCACAACTTGGCCGGGGTGCTCCGCACCATCAGACCGGGCGGACGGGTCGCCATCACCCGGAACAAAAGAGTCGTCGCCGAAATCGTTGTCCCCGCCCCCCTCGCCCCCCAGGAGTTTCCCGATTTCGAAACCAGGGCTCGGAACACCTGGGGTGGCCCATGGCAAGGCGCCTCTTCCGATGCCCTGCTCGATGATGCCCGAGGCAACCGATGACCCTTTATCTGGACACCAGCATCCTCCTGAAGCTCTACACCGAGGAGCCCGAATCTCCGGCGGTTCGGCGGTTCGTGGTCGGCGCGGGCCAGGCTCTGCCCTTCCACAAATTGCACCACTCGGAATGTGCGTCCGCCCTGCACCTCAAAGCATTTCGCGGAGAATGCTCCGTGGCCCAAGCCAACCGCGCCCTTGGCGATATCGAGGAGGACCTGCGCTCCGGAATGCTTCGGGCCTTTGTGCCCGACTGGGAAGACGCCTGGCGGCGATGCTTTGCCCTTGCCCAGTCCCACACCGCCTCCACCGGATGCCGGACCCTCGACACCTTGCACGTCGCGTGCGCGATGGAATTGGGTTTCCGGGAGTTCGCCACTTCGGACAAACGCCAGGCCACACTCGCAGAACGGGTCGGATTGACCCCGCGCAACCCGGCCTGAGCCCGGTTTGCGCCCG
Organism: uncultured Verrucomicrobiales bacterium; assembly: GCA_964435495.1. Taxonomy (GTDB): domain Bacteria; phylum Verrucomicrobiota; class Verrucomicrobiia; order JADLBR01; family JAIBCM01; genus CAYSZK01. The sequence goes on along the minus strand of CAYSZK010000074.1, from coordinate 16,291 downwards.
GTGGCCCAGCCCGGGATTCCCCGCCCCTTGACCCGCGCGCCCTCCGCGTTCCACCCGTGCCCCCGTTTCACTCCTCGGCAGAATTTCCTCTCCCTCCGGCAATCATTTGCCTTCCTCCCACGTTGACGCCCCGCCCTTCCGCGCCCCGGCAGCGGCCCCAGCACCGTCCACGACCGCATCCAGAATCCGAAACCCGCCCGCCGGAACCGTCACCCGCGCCTCGCCGTCCCGCATTTCCACCGCCTCCCCCGTCAACCGATCCCGCAATCCCCTCACCCCCTTCACCTGCGCCCTCAACACCACCCGTCGGGCCGCCGGATCCACCCATCCCGGATCGATCAGGAACACCCGGTACCCGCTCTCCTTCAACCGCACGGTGTGCAGAAACACGTCGTCCCCGGCAGCCCGGAACGGAAGCGCCGCCGCCGCCGCTTCAAACGCGGCGCGCATCCTCTCCGCCGCCTTTGCCCCGGTCAACCGTTCGCCGCCCTCCCGCCACACTGACACGCCGTCCGTATGCCACCACTCCGTGACCCCCGGCACGCGGGCCAAGTCCGCCTGCGCCGGCACAAACACCACCGGCCCGTAGGGCGTGGCCGGCACAAAACCGCCATACTGCCGTTTCTTGTGGAACACCACCGCCGTCAGCGCGTGCGCGGGCGTCGGCGCGTTGCCCCAGACGCAGCCGTTGCGCGGCAGCACGCCTTCGTCCAACACCGCGTCCTCGCGCCACGCGTTCTCGCCGTGGCCGTTGTGGCCGTCCTCCATCCACGCCCGCGGCGGCTCATGCACCGCAAACCCGATCCGCGACAACCCCGCCATCTCCTCCGGCGCCGGCGAAAATACAATCCCCTTGTCCAACAACGGCAGGAACACGTCCGCAAACTCCCGCCCCTCGGCCGTCAGCTCCCCCTCGTCCCAGTAATCGTCCCGAAAGAAATAATGGTCCGCTCCCAGCACGGTGTGCGCCATCAACAGCCGCAGCATCGGGCTGCCCGACTTCGGCGACTCCCACTCCCGCATCCGGTTGTAACAAAACGAATCCGAAATCACCGACGCCTGAATGTGCCGCGCCAGCCCCGCCTGCCGCAATCCCGCCCGGCCCATTAGGTTCAGATCCGGCGTCCGCGAATTCGCGTCGTCGGTCCCCAGCACAAACACCGCCCCGCGCCCCCCGCCAAACATCGCGTCAAACACTTTGCCCGCCGGCGGCGTCGAGAAATACCACACGTTCTTTTCCTGCAGCAAGATCTTCCGCCCCCGCCCCTCCCGCACGCACCCGTCCGCCAGGGAACGCAGATATCCATCGAAATAGTCCGGCAACCGCGATGGCGACTCGTCTTCATGGCTGATAAACCCCAGCAGCCGCTCCGGCGCGGCCGCCATCGCCCGCTCCAAGGCCGCCACACTCACATGCGGCGTCGTCGTGTGGTCAACCGTCCACAGCATCGGCACGCCGTCCTCCTCAATCGCCGCCGCCAAATCCTCGATCTCCGCCGCGCTCCGCCCGCCCTCCGGCGCCGCCCCCGCAACCCGCTCCCCGCGCGCGTTCATCGCGAAATCCTCCCGCAAATTCCAGCCAACGAACGTGAACACCCGGAACCGCGGCGACGGAAACGCCCCGGCAAACCAACGCAGGCTCTCCGGCGCCTTCCGCGACCGCTCGTTGTACCGGGGCACCTTGAAGAAATACGGCCCCCGCGCCGCCGCGTCCGCGTCCGGCGCCGCCGCCTCCGCCTGCCGCCGCAACGCCGCCATGTTCGCCCCCACCTCCGCCGCCAAGCCCCGCCGCTCCAGCGCCGCCACCGTCCCCTCCCAGCCACCGCCCAGGTCGATCCGGTAGATCGTCCCATCCCCGTTCGGGGTCGATCCCAGCCAAAGGGTCCGCCCGTCCACCGCCAGATCGTTGAACGCCACCGGCGCGTCCGCCGATCCCACCATCTTCCCCGTCCGGTCAAACAAGCGCACGTTGCCCGACGTGACCGCCACGACCGCCGGACCGTCCACGCCGGGAACGGTCCCCGCCACCCGCGCCTGGGTCATGCAAAATATCCCGCGCCGCTCCCAACCCCCCGTCGGCTTGCCCCACCAACGCGGCGTCAGCCACATCGAAACGCCGTCCGGTTTCATCGCCAGCACCCGGCAGCCGCCCTCGTTGTCCGTCCCCATCACCGCCTCCGCCTCGCCGTCCCCGTCCAAATCCGCCACGTCCAGCGAGTACGGCGTGAACTCCCCCGGAATCCGCGCCTTCCCCGCAACCCGCGGCCCCCGCGGCCCCATCTCCAACCACTGCGCGCGGTCGCCGTAGTTCACCGCCATAACCCGCCGCCCGTCTGTCCCCAAAAAATTCACCATCGCCCCAAACGGGTGGACCCCCTCCAGCCGCCCGTCCGCCGACAAGCCGTACACCTCCCGCGCGATCCCGCCCGCCGCGATCCGCCCGCCGCACACCGCCACCGCGTACAACGGCGCGCTGTTCCGTTGAAACCGCCACAACACCCTCCCCTCCGGCGATATCGCGTGCAAAACCCCGTCCGCGCACGCCGCCAGCGTCTCCGCCCGCCCGTCACCGTCCAAATCCGCCACCGCCAGCCCAAACGGAAATCCGCCCAACCCCGCCTCCCAAAGCATCTTCCCGCTCTCCGGGTCCACGCACCGCACCGCGTTGTCGTAGGCGCCATACACAATCGCCTTCCGCCCCGATCCCGTCACATCCCCCAACGCGAGCTTGTAGGCGCAACCCCGGACCGGCAGATACGGCGAGTCCCCCGCCGGCGGCGCCGCCGACAGGACCGCAACCCCGGCCCCGGCCAACACGAAGACAATACGCAACATCACACCTGGAAGGCTGCCCGATTCCGCGCATGCTGGCAAAACTTCGCCGCCTCCTACCAAAGCCGGAAGCGCAACTCCTCGTCCATCCACTCCGTGAGAGACTCCCCCCTCCCCGCACTTTCCCCTTCCCCTCCCCTCCCCGGCTCCGCCACACTCCGCCGATCATGGTACGGGCCAGGGCCGTCTCAAAAGTCTATTCTTCAGGCAGCGGCTCGGTGCACGCGCTGCGCGAAGTTTCCATGGAAATCGCCGCCGGCGACTTTGTGGCGCTCATGGGCCCTTCGGGTTGCGGCAAGTCCACGCTGCTCCACATGCTCGGCGGCCTCGACCGCCCCAACTCCGGCGAAATTTTTGTCGAAGACCAGCCGCTCCACGACCTGGACGACAGCGCGCTGACCCGGCTCCGGCGCACGCGCATTGGCGTGGTTTTCCAATTCTTCAACCTGCTGCCCACGCTCACCGTCCTCGAAAATGTCACGCTTCCCGCCCTGCTCGACGGACGGGCCAACCGGCGTTCCCGCGACGCCGCCCTGGCGCTTCTGGACGAAGTCGGCCTCGTCGCCCGCGCGCGCCATCTCGCCCACCAGCTCAGCGGCGGCGAGATGCAGCGCGCCGCCATAGCCCGCGCCCTCATCAACAACCCCGCCCTGGTGCTCGCCGATGAACCCACCGGGAATCTCGACAGCGAATCCAGCCTCCGCGTTCTCGACCTTTTGCGCCGCCTCAGCGCCACCCGCCGTGCGACGATCCTCATGGTGACCCACAGCCCCGAGGTCGCCGGGTACGCGCGGCGGACGCTTCGCATGCGCGACGGACGCCTCGTCCTATGAAGGCGCGCCTTTTTCTCGCGCACACCCTCCGCTATTTCGGGCGGCACAAGACGCTCACGATTCTCAACATCGCCGGCGTGGCCCTGGGGGTCGCGGTCTTTGTCGCCGTCCGCCTCGCCAACCAGAGCGCCCTCCAGTCCTTCCGCGCTTCCATCGACCTGGTCGCCGGCCGCGCCAACCTCGAAATTGGCGCCTACGACCTGCGCTTTTCCGAAGGCGTGATCCGCCAGGTCTGGGAGGACCCCGCCGTCGCCGCCGCCACTCCCCTGGTCGAACAAATCTGCGCCCTTCCCGATTTCCCAGGCGAATACCTTCATCTCCACGGCGTGGACGCCTTTACCAACGGCCGTTTCCGGACCTGGGAGTTTCAGCCGCCCGATGGAGGACAGGTCCGCCCGGAGGCCTTTCTGGAGGATACCCGCGCCGTCGCGATCACCGAACCGCTGGCGCGGCGCCTCGGCATCCCGCTCGGCGGCGGGCTGCGCGTGCGGATCAACGGACGCCTCGAAACCCTTCGCGCCCGGTTCTTCCTCAAACCCAACCGCGACGCCGTCGGCGCCGACGAGCACCTCGCCATCATTGACATCGCCAACGCCCAGGAGCTGCTCGGCGCCGTCGGGCGCCTCAACCGCATCCTCGCCATGGTCGAACCCGGCGCCGACCCCGACGCGGTCGCCGCGCGGCTCCAGGAACAGCTGCCGCCCCAGATTTTTGCCCGACGCCCCGAACGCCGCAACCGCCAGATCGAGGCGATGCTGGGCGCGTTCCAGCTCAATCTCACCGCGCTCTCGCTGATTTCGCTCCTGGTCGGCATGTTCCTGGTGTACAACACCGTCTCCCACGCCGTCGTCCGCCGCCGCTACGAAATCGGCGTGCTCCGCGCGCTCGGCGTCACCGGTGGCGGCATCCAGGCGATGTTCCTCGCGGAAGCCCTTCTTCTCGGCGTAGTCGGCGCCGCGCTCGGCCTGCTCCTCGGCGTTGTGCTCGCCCAGAGCCTCGTGGGCGCCGTCTCCCGCACCATCAGCTCGCTTTACATCCTCATGGCCGTGCGCGAGGTGTTCCTCTCCCCCGGCACCCTCGCCCTGGGCGCCGGCGCCGGCCTTGCCGCCGTCGCCGCCGCGGCCTGGCTCCCCGCGCGCGAGGCCGCCGGCGTCACGCCCGTCCAAGCCTTCGCGCCCGAAACGCTCGAAGACACCGCCCGGCGCCGCGCCCCGGTCTGGCTCCTCACAGGCTTTGGCTTCGCGGCCGGCGCATGGCTCAGCGCCCACGCCGCCCGAAGCGGCGCGGGCCCGGCCTGGTTGAGTTTCGCCGCCGCCGCCTGCACCGTCCTTGCCGCGTCGTTTGCCGTCCCCACGCTCTCCCGCCTTGCCGGGGGCGCCGCCCTTCTCCTGGCCCGTTGCGTTCCTGGCTGGATCACGGGGCGCCTCGCCGCCGGCAACTTCGGGCGGTCGCTCCACCGCAACTCCGTCACCATCGCCGCTCTCGCCGCCGCCCTCGCCATGCTTCTCGGCCTCTCCATCATGATCCACAGCTTCCGCACCACCGTCGATTCCTGGCTCTCCTCCACGATCTCCGCCGACGTGTTCGTCGCCCCGGCCCTCCAGCTCGTCGCCCCGGGCGCCGAAACGCTCCCCCCCGACGCCGTGCGCGCCGTGCGCGAATCCCCGGGCGCGCTCAATGTCAACGCCTTCCGCGAAACCGCCGCCCGCGACGGCGGCAACCGCGTTCGCATCGGCGCCAGCGACTTCTTCACCATGGCCGAACACGGCCCCCCCCCGTTCCCCGGACGGGACGGCGCCGCCATCCTCCGCGCGGCCCGCCAGCGCAACGCCGTGGTCATCAGCGAACCGCTCGCCCGCAGGCTCGGGCGCGCCGCCGGGGACCGCCTCGAGCTGGATACGCCGTCCGGCCGCAAATCGTTCCCCATCGAAGGCGTCTTCACCGACTACAGCTCCAGCGAAGGGTTCGCCGTCATGGACCGGCGCCTCTACGCCGCCCTCTGGCGTGACCCCGCCGTCAACACCCTCGCGGTTTATCTCGACGGCAAGACGGATGCCGCGGCGTTCCGCGACACGCTGCGCGCGCGGCTCGCGCCCTTCGGCGAGTTCCTCGTGTACGCCAACCGCGACCTCCGGCGCGAAGTTTTCCGCGTGTTCGACCAAACCTTCGAGGTCACCGCCGTGCTCCGCATCATCGCCCTCCTGGTGTCCGGCCTCGGCATCTTCCTGACCCTCACGATCCTGGTGCTGGAACGCAGGCGCGAACTCGCCACCCTGCGCGCCGCCGGCGCCACCCGCGCCCAAATGGCCCGCATCGTCCACGGCGAAGCCCTCCTGATCGGCGCCGTCGGAAGCGCCGCCGGCGTCGCCACCGGCTTCGTCCTCGCCGCCATCCTCACCTACGTCGTCAACCTCGCCTTCTTCGGCTGGACCATCCAATGGGCCGTCCCCTGGCCCCTCGTCTGGTCCACCCCGCTCTGGGTCCTAGCCGCCTGCGTCGCCGCCGCCTGGCTGCCCGCCCGCCGCGCCGGACGCGCCGCCATCCCCGAAACCACCCGCACCGAATGAAGACCGCCGTTTGCGCTCCGCGCCTTGCCCCGTCTCCCCCGCCACCCGCCTGGCTGCGCCACCTCCACATCCTCGCCGCCTTGCTCCCCACCCTCGCCCCCCTCCCCTGCCGCGGCGGCCCGGATTCCGCGCCCGGCTGGACCCGCGCGACCGAACCCCGCGCCTGGAGCTTTCCCGCCGACCACGGCGCGCATCCCGGCTACCGCACCGAATGGTGGTACCTCACCGGCAACCTCGACGCCGGCGACCGCCCCTTCGGCTGGCAGCTCGTCTTCTTCCGCCACGGCGTCCAAAGCCATTCCGGCGCCTGGCTGCCCGAGCTCGGCTTTCCGCCCGGCATGTCCCAATGGCGCGTGCGCGACATCCATTTCGCCCACTTCGCCGTCACCGACCCCGCCGCACGCCGGTTCCGCTTCACCGAACGCGTCAGCCGCGGCGCCCTGCAGGAAGCCGGGTCCGACGCCGGGCTGCTCAACGTCTGGAATGGGCGCTGGTTCCTGCGCCGGATCAGCGAACGCCCCTTCCGCATCGAAGCCGGCGCCCGCGGCGCCGGGGCCTCGGTCGAGTTCCAACTCGAAAGCGTCAAGCCCCTCGTGCTCCAGGGCCAGGAGGGCCTCAGCCGGAAATCCGAGGCGCCAGGCGCCGCGTCCCATTATTATTCGTTCACCCGCCTCTGGACCTGGGGCCGGATCACTCTCGACGGCCGCTCCTTTGACGCCACGGGCTGGAGCTGGCTGGACCGCGAGTTTTCGACCAGCGCCCTCGCCACCAACCAAACCGGCTGGAACTGGTTCGCGCTCCAGCTCGACGACGGCGCCGAGGTCATGGCCTATCAACTGCGGAACCGCGACGGCGGCATCGATCCCAGCTCCCACGGCGCGGTCGTGGATGGCCTGGGCCAAAAACGGGAGATCGCCGCCGGCGCGTTTCGCATCGAACCCCGCGGAACGTGGCGCAGCCCGCGCACCGGCGGGAGATATCCCTCCGGCTGGCGCCTCGCCATCCCCGAGGCCGGGTACGATCTGGAAGTGGAGCCTTTCCTCCGCGATCAGGAACTCGCGCTGCGCGACCTGGGGCCCCTGGCCTACTGGGAAGGCGCCTGCCGCGTGCGCGGCAAGGCGTACGACCGTCCGGTCAAAGGCCGGGGCTACGTCGAGCTGACCGGGTACGCCGGCGACATTGGGCGCGGCTTGCGGGACTGACCCGGCCCCTTCCCCCGTTCCCGGCCCTGGGCAACAGTCTCGCTTTCCACCGGGGGAAAACTGGCCCGTTTCCGCACATCCCGCTTGCGTTTTCGCGCGTGCCCGCAAACCTAACAGGTATGTATCGTTGGGTTCCAGCGCGGGGCGGTTGCCTTTTCCTGGAAACTGGCGCAATGTGGAGTCCGACCGCATGTCCATCAACCTGAAAGAGTCCGTGGTTCTCCTGCGCGTTCAAAGCGGCCCGCTCGCAGGACGCGCGTTTGTGGTGCCCCGGACCGTCAGCAGACTCGGGCGCCTTCCCGACTCGGAAATCCATATCCCCGACCCCACCATTTCCCGCGATCATTGCGAAGTCGGGCTCACCTCCGAAGGAGTCTGGGTTCGGGATCACGGCTCCGCCAACGGCACCTGGGTCAATGACGAAGCCGTGACGGAGGTCCTTCTCCAACCCGGACAATCCATCCGCCTCGGCGACCTGGAGCTCGCCATCGAAGTCAAACCGCTGCATCGGCCCCGCTCGACGCCCCTTCCCATGCCGGCCAGTCCCCCGACCAACCAGATGACCATGCGCGTCCAACCGCCCCCGGCGATTCTCAACGCCAACGGCCCCATCTCGTACCGCTCGATCCAAAATGAGCAGGCGGTCAAGCCCAAGGGCAAGGGCCTGTTCAGCGGGTTGCTCGGCCGCAAAAATTCCAATTAACCCTTGCGCGCACGGTGCGCCGGTCCCGCGGCCCGCGCGGATTCCTCTTCGGCACCCGCACCTTCCGCCCGCTTGCCCGAATCGTTGGCGTCCCAGGAGCGCCCATTCCAAGGGTCTGTCCCGGATGGCACAAACTTAAGAGCGGTTTGGGATGGAGAAGCGGCATCTTGCCGCTTGCCCTTCTCCGGGAAAAGAGGCGGGACGCCGCTTCCACGTTGGCGCAAGTTAGTGCCATTCGGGTCTGTCCCGGAAGTGCCATTCGGGTCTGTCCCGGATGGCGCCTTTGTCCTTCTGAGGGCGCGGACGATGCCGGCTCTGGGAGGCGGCGGGCTCGGCGACCCCGCCTCCGATAACTCCCCGAAACCAGCCGATCCCAGTAATATTTGACCGAATGCATGCATAAAACCTTTGCATAGCCTCAAATTGCGGCTATCTTCCCCGGAAGCGGGGCACAAAGGCCCCGAGTAAGAAGGAGTCCACTATGAAGCTCAGCGCACCCACCGTTCTGTTATTCTGGATCAGTCTCATCCTCGCGGCCCTCGGCGTCATCGGCCATTTCCAGTCCATCCAAATCGTCTCCCCAAACCAGTTCTGGTTTGTCGTCGGCGGTTATGCGCTGCTGGCCATCGGCTGCCTCTTTAAGAAGGCCTGACCCACCCACGCCAGCCCCGCCGGCTCCCGTCCTCAGGACGAAGAACCGTCCCGGGCCGCCGTCGGATGTCTCTCCCGCGGCGCCACCGGCGCGGGCTCGTCCCGCTTATCCCCGGAAGGCGGCTGGCGCGCGCGCATGATCCCGGCCATGGCCTGAGAGAAAATGAGACCCGGCAAGGATTCCGGCGGCACCCGCCCGAAAAAGCTTCCTCCCCCGCGCCCGGCCTCGTAGCATTCCCCCCGTGACCCAAGGCTACGTCGCGCTCGTGCTGCACGCGCACCTTCCGTTCGTGCGCCACCCGGAATACGAGGAATTCCTCGAAGAGGATTGGTTTTTCGAGGCGATCACCGAGACCTACATTCCGCTCATCAACATGATGGACGGGTTGTTGGAGGACGGTATCGACTTCCGGCTCACCATGTCGCTGACCCCGCCGCTCTGCGCCATGTTGATGGACGATCTCCTCCAGCGCCGCTACCTGCGGCATGTCGAGAAGCTGATCGAGCTGAGCCGCAAGGAAATCGACCGCACCCGGTTCGACCCCGCCAGCCATGAGCTCGCCTGGTTCTACCACGACCGGCTCAACAACTGCCGCCACGTTTTCGCCGACAAGTACGGCCGGAACCTCGTCCACGCCTTCCGCAAATTCCAGGACGCCGGCAAACTCGAAGTCATCACCTGCGGCGCCACCCACGGATACCTGCCGCTCATGCGCGAATACCCGGAGGCCGTCCGCGCCCAAATCATGGTCGCCCGCGACCATTACCGGGAATGCTTTGGGCGCGATCCGCGCGGCATCTGGCTTCCCGAGTGCGCGTACTATCCCGGCGTCGAAAAATTCCTGCAAGAAGCCGAAATCCGCTGGTTCATCGTGGACACCCACGGCCTGCTCTACGGCGAGCCCCGGCCCCGCTTCGGCATCTACGCCCCTGTCTTCACCCGCTCCGGCCCGGCGGCCTTCGGACGCGACACGGAATCCAGCAAACAGGTATGGAGCGCCGAGGAAGGCTACCCCGGCGACCCGGAGTACCGCGACTTCTACCGGGACATCGGGTTCGACCTCGATTACGAATACATCCGCCCCTACATCCAGGCCACGGGCGAGCGCAAGTTCACCGGGCTCAAATACCACCGCATCACCGGGCGTACGCCCCACAAAGAACCCTACCGCCCCCGCGTCGCGCGGGACCGCGCCGCCTCCCACGCCGGCAATTTCATGTTCAACCGCGAACGCCAGGTTGGCCATCTCCGCGGCGTCCTCGGCATCCCCCCCATCGTTGTGTCGCCTTACGACGCCGAGCTGTTCGGCCATTGGTGGTTCGAAGGCCCGGACTTCCTCAATTTCTTCTTCCGCAAGGCCGCCTTCGACCAGCGCACCTTCGCCACCATCACCCCCGGCGAATACCTCGCCCGCCATCCCCGCCAGCAAATCGTAACGCCCTCCGCCTCCAGCTGGGGCAACAAGGGCTATTGGGAGGTCTGGCTCGAAGGCAGCAACGACTGGATTTACGTCCACCTCCACGAATGCGCCCGCCGCATGATCACGCTCGCCCGCGAAAAACGGGAGTGCCACGGCTTCGAGGACCGCGCCATGAAACAGCTCGCCCGCGAACTCCTCCTCGCCCAGTCCAGCGACTGGGCCTTCATCATGAAAACCGGCACCATGGTCCCGTACGCCGTCAAACGCACCAAGGACCACGTCATGCGCTTCCTCCGGCTCCACGACCAAATCCGTTCCGGCCAGATCGACGAACGCTTCCTCGCCAATTGCGAGTGGCGCGACAATATCTTCCCCAATATCCACTGGCGCCATTACTGCTGAGCACCCACCCCATGCCACCCGCCGGTCCCCCAGAATCCCGGCGGCCGGACGCCCCGCCACCCGAACCCGGCCTCGTCGAAATCCGCGTCCTCCCCAACGCCCCCCGCACCGCCCTCGCCGGCGCCGCCCAGAACGCCATCCGCATCCGCCTCCAGGCCCCGCCCGTCGATGGCAAGGCCAACGCCGCCCTCGTCCTGTTCCTCGCCAAAACCCTCGGCGTCCCCCGCCGCGCCGTCGAAATCGTTTCCGGCCTCACGGGCCGCTCCAAACGCGTCCGCGTCGCCGGTCTCGAACCCGCCGAAGTCCGCCGCCGCCTCGGCGCCGCCTGATCTCCCCCCACGGACCGCCCACCCCCATCCCCCCTCGTGACGGCTGGCCAAAAGGAGTACCCCAGGCCTCTCATGAGGAATAGTCTCCTTGGCGGTTCACGGGATGGGGACGATACGCTCAGCCCGGATGCGGACCGGGCCGATCAGCCCGCTGTCCATCAGGTAGCCCTGGTCTTTGAGCGGTTTGTAGCCGGGCATCCGCTCGATCCGCTGGGTGTCCAGCCAGGAACTCGGATCGCCAAGCCGCTTCTCCTCCGGCAAATCTTTCTGGGCGACCATCCGGTTAAGCCAGGTGTTGGTCACTTCCACTTCGAGTTCGTTGCTTCCCTCCTTCAGCGCGCCGCCGGCCGGCAGAACATACGGCCGGCGATACGCGATTCCGAGATCGCGCCCGTTGAGCCGCACCGCCGCGAGCTGTTGCACGTCGCCCAGATCGAGCAGGAACTCGAGCCCGGCGGCGGGCATTCCGCCAGGCACGGTGAAAGTCGTCCGGTACGTCACGGTGCCGGAGAAACCCCGCACCATCGGGTCCGGATGTTCGCGCATGTTTTGCAGCGTATCGAGGGTGAGCGTGGCCGGCGTGTCCTGGCCAGGCGGATAGCTCAATTGCCACGGGCCTGAAACCGCAACAGGCGGCGGCGGGGCGGGAACCGCGACCTCAGTTTCGCCGCCATCGGGCTTTTTCAGGTTCCATGTCCCGCCTTCCGAAGCCCGCAGAAAGGGTTTGCCGCCGACGGCCTGGACCCTCGCCGCCTCGGAGCCCTCCAACGCCGTCCAGCGCTTCGTCGCGGCGGCGTCCTTGGTGAAGACCACGAAGAAGCTTTCCAGCGGATCAAACCGCAGCGGGATGGCCGTGCGCCCGTCCTCTTCGCGCCAAACCAAGATCGGCTCGACCGTCCCGCGTTCGGGGTGCCAGAGCTGCGGCGCTTTGCCGGAGATGCGGAACGAGACTTCGCGGGCGGCCGGTTCGAGCGCCAGGTTGGCCAGCAGATAAGCGTCGAGAGTGTCCGACCGCCGGTGGGTCCAGCGCAGGTCGCCGTGCCCGGCAATGTCGGGCACGAGGCCTTCGGTCATCTTGTCCCACGGCCGGATGTGGCCCCCGCCCCAGAGTTTCTTTCCGAGCGCGCCCGCTTGTTGGTCGGTCGCGGGAAAGCCTGTGAGACTGGGGCTGCCGGCCGGCTGCGGTGCGTTGCTGTGGACGCGCGCGCCGGCGGCGGTCAACCGTTCGAGTTGCGCCAGGATTTCGGGTCGAATCCTGCCTTTTGCGCCGGCGATGGAAACTTCGGGCGCGAGATAAAGCAACGCCGCATACCGCTTGCCCTGGGGGCTGACAATCTGGCCGTCGGCGGCCTGGAGCGCCGCCAATTGGTAGGCGTCGCAGGCGTCGTGGAGAAAATCGCCGGGAATATTGTCCACCAGCCGATTCGCCTGCCAGCAGACAATCGGCGTCTCGTCCTCGACCAGCAACAGGTCGGCGACGCCTTCGAGCTGTTGGAGCAGAGTCTGGGTGCGCCCGATGTGCAGGAAGAAAGGGCGGGCCTTGTCCCACCAGGTGCACGACCGGTTGACGTTGACGCCGTAAATGCGGTAGCCGGGCTTCTCGTCGAAGGGCTGCGCGGCGTAGCAGTGCGGGATCAGTTGGTTGAGGCCGCTGATCATCCAGCTGTCGGCCAGCGGTTTCATGGCGCCGGGGTGCTCCATGAAGATGTGGTTCAGATCGGTGAACGCCTCCAGCCCGACCACCGGCCGCCGGTAGTAGTCGGCCACGGCGGCCACCATCGCCTTGGCGGTGTTTTCCGGTCCCCGCACGATTTTCTGCCATGGCTCGCTGAACCACCGCTCATCCATCGGCTTGTCGGCCATGCTCCACCATTCGGTGTAATTGATGAACGGCAGGACCCTCCCTTCCAGCGAGAACAGCAGCCCGCGGGTGTTGGCCCATTCCTTGAGCAGGGCGATCCAGCCGACAAAGGTGAATTGATCGGCGATGGTGCGGCGGAAATCCCAGAGGAACCGTTCGCTTTCCCCGCGGCTGTTGACGGCCACGCCGGCCAGCACCGGCAGCCACGGCAAGGGGTCGTACCCGCGGCGTTTTGCGAAGACCTCCGCCATGTTGGCCGACCAGGTCTGGATGCTCGATTCCCAACTGTCCTGTTCGATGGCGAGGAAGGTCTTGCCGATGTGTTGTTTGTTCTGCTCGACGATCGTGCCGACCTGCTTGTCCACCGTGTCCATGAACAACGCGCGGTCCCACTTGTCCACTTCGATGCCCGCCGATTGGTGGCCGGTCGGCTCGCTGAAAAAGCGGAGGATTGTCCAATCGCCGGCCGGCACGTCCCATTGGATCACGCCATCGGGAGCGATCCGGCCGTCGAGACGCACGATGCGGTCGCCCGGCACCGTGCCCTCGCGCCCCACCAGCTTGGCGCCCTTTTCGAAAGAGCGGTCCAACAGAAGATCGGCCTGGATTTCCACCTGGTCGGGCGGCTGGATGTGGCCGGGCACCGCGAAGGCCGCGATCGGGCGGAACGTGGACCGGTCGCCCGGCGGGATGGGCGGTTTGTTGACCCCGAACACCGCCGGCCAGCGGTCGCCCCAGGCCTTGGCGTCGGCGCCCCATTGGTCTTTGCCGGTCGGGAACGCCGGCCACGGTTCGCTCAACTTCTTGGGTCCGGTGACGTGAAGATGTTCAAGGCGCACCACGCGCATCCCCTGATCGTGGGTGAGCCACCGCCCCGCAGCCCCCTTGTAGAACTCGACGTTGTGGGTATCGAACTTCATGCCGCGCGCCGCGAAATCGTCGAGCGTCCGGCGCACCAGATCGTAGTAGGCGTCGCTGTTGTAAGGGATGGCGGGCCGGTCGCCCCAGCCTTTGGGCGTGCCGCTGGAAGCGCCGTGCGTCATCAAATTCACCCCGCCCATGCCCGCTTCCTGCATCGCCGCGACGTCCTTGGCGATGCCCTCGGGATTCAAAAAGGGGATCGTCCAAAACCACCACGCCCGCAGACGCCGCTCCATCGGCGGCTCGGCAAATTCGGCGCGGAGAGTCTCCGGCGAAACCTTGGCTGGGGAATCCGGCAGCGCTTGTGCGGGGGAGAAGATGGAAGTGGCAACCAGTACGGAAAGGGCAAGCAGGGGACAAATCGAATGCATTGCGCAGGATATGCCTGCGAACTCGCCCCGTTCAAGGTGGGAATCGCGCCCGTCCTTCCTGGCGAACTTCCCACCCTCCCGTGGCCCCTTCCCCCCCTCCTTGGCCGCCGCATCCCGCCCCGGCAACCGCCGGCCCCGGCCCTGGGCCCGCCCCCCGGCCCGACTTTCCTGTTTTACTTATCAACATATCATGCTAGGTTGATATGTTCATGGAAGCCAACGCCCCCGAAACCCGCCTCCGCGCCTTGCTCGCCCGGCGCGTCGCCCTTCTTGACGGCGCGATGGGCACCATGATCCAGCAGCGCCGGCTTGGCGAGAAGGATTTCCGCGGCGGCCGCTTCCGCGACTGGCCGCGGGACCTGAAAGGCAACAACGACCTGCTCAACCTCACCCAGCCCGGCGTGATCCTCGACGTCCACCGCGCCTACCTTGCCGCCGGGGCGGACATCATCGAAACCAACACGTTCAACGCAACCTCCATTTCCATGGCCGACTATGGCCTAGAGGAGTTCGCCCCCGAGATCGCCCGCGCCGGCGCCCGCCTCGCCCGCCAGGCCGCGGAGGAAGCCATGGCGGCCGATCCCTCCCGGCCCCGGTTCGTCGCCGGCGCCCTCGGCCCCACCAACCGCACCGCCTCGCTTTCGCCCGATGTCAACGACCCCGGCTTCCGCGCTGTCCTGTTCGACGATCTGGTCCGCGCCTATTATGAGAACGCCGCCGCCCTGGTCGAAGGCGGCGCCGACCTGCTTCTCCCGGAAACCACGTTCGACACGCTCAACCTCAAGGCCGCCCTCTTCGCCATCGCGAAGCTTTTCGACGATCTTGGCCGCCGCCTCCCGGTCATCGCCTCGCTCACCATCACCGACGCCAGCGGACGCACGCTTTCCGGCCAGACGCTGGAAGCCGCGTGGATTTCCATCTCGCACTTCCCGCTCTTTGCCGTCGGCCTCAACTGCGCCCTCGGCCCGCGCGAAATGCGCCCGTACGTGGAGGAACTCTCCCGGCTCGCCCCGGTCTTCACGCATTGCTACCCCAACGCCGGCCTGCCCGACCCGCTCTCGCCCACGGGCTTCCCGGAAACGCCCGAATCGCTCGCCCCGCAAATCGCCGAATGGGCCCGCAACGGCTGGCTCAACATCGCCGGCGGCTGTTGCGGAACCACGCCCGATCATATCCGCGCCATCGCGGCCGCCCTCGAAGGCATCCCCCCGCGCCAGGCGCCCGAAATCGCGCCGACACTCCGGCTTTCCGGCCTCGAACCCTTCGTCGCCAGGCCCGACACCAACTTCATCAACATCGGCGAACGCACCAACGTCACCGGATCGCCCAAGTTCGCCAAACTCATCCGCGAGAACGCCCTCGACGCCGCGCTCGCCATCGCCCGGCAACAGGTCGAAGGCGGCGCCCAGATCATCGATGTCAACATGGACGAAGGCCTCCTGGATTCCGAGGCGCTCATGGTCCGGTTCCTGAACCTCGTGGCCTCCGAACCCGACATCTCCCGCGTGCCGGTCATGATCGACAGCTCGAAATGGTCCGTCCTCGAAGCCGGCCTGCGCTGTCTCCAGGGCAAGGGCGTCGTCAACTCCATTTCGCTCAAGGAAGGCGAAGAAAAATTCCTCGAACAGGCCCGGCTCATCCGCCGTTACGGCGCCGCCGCCGTTATCATGGCGTTCGATGAGGCGGGCCAGGCCGACACGTTCGAGCGCAAGATCGCCGTCTGCCGCCGCGCCTACGATCTGCTCGTGGAAAAGGCCGGGTTCCCGCCCCACGACATCATCTTCGATCCGAACGTCCTCACCGTCGGCACCGGCATCGAGGAGCACAACGCCTACGCCGTCGCCTTCCTTGAGGCCGTCCGCTGGATCAAGGCGCATCTCCCCGGCGCCCGCGTCTCCGGTGGCGTCTCCAATATCTCGTTCTCCTTCCGCGGCAACAACCCCGTGCGCGAAGCGATGCACGCCGCGTTCCTGTACCACGCCGTCCAGGCCGGCCTGGACATGGGCATCGTCAACGCCGGCCAGCTCGCCGTGTACGAAGCCATCCCGCGCGGCTTGCGGGACCACGTCGAGGATGTCCTCCTCAACCGCCGCCCCGACGCGACGGAACGCCTGATTGCGCTTGCGGACAAGCTCAAAGCGGAAGGGGGCGCCGGCGCCGGCGCCGGGGCCGGCCCCCCCCCCCCCCAACCCCCCCGG
>CAYSZK010000073.1:0-20346 GCA_964435495.1 uncultured Verrucomicrobiales bacterium | reverse complement strand
GCACGGACGCGCGCGGCGCGAATGCGGCGGCCCGCGGGCGAGACCGGGGCGCGCCGTCCCGCGCGCCACTCCCATGCGGCCGCGGCGGGCCATTCCCTGGCCGGGAGCCCAAAGGCGAGGGCGGCGAGGGTGAGGGCGTCCAGTTCGTCCAAGCCGCGCACGAACCCGATGCGGGCGACCACGCGAACCTCGGCGCCTTCGGGCTCGAACCGGCCGATCATGACGGGGTTCTGGCCGTCCCAGGCATGGAGTTCGGCGGTCTGGCCCGTGGCGGCGGCGAGCGCGTGGAGCGCGGTGCGCCCCGCTTCGGCCAGGGAAACGCCGCCGGCGGGCAACGACGCGAACGCCAGCCGGGCGTGGAAACAGCGGGTGCCGGGATCGCGGCGGACGGCGCCGAACCGTTCGAGGCTATCGAGCAGGCGCAGGAGGGAGGACTTGGGCCAGCCGGTGTCGCCGGCGATCTGTTCAAGCGTGCGCGCGCCGTCGCGTCCCAGGCGGGCGAGGAGATCGAGCCCGCGGGCCAGGGCCGGGGCCGGGTCGCGCGATTTCATTGGTGGAATAAGTTCTATGGGCGGAATATTGGGGACGCAAGAAAAATGTGGCGCGGCGGAAGGGGGAGACGCGGGCGGCGGACAGGCATCCCATCACGGGGGCGCCGGCGGGCGCATGGGAAGGCGCCTCACGCGGCGCCATGGGCGGGCGGCGCGGCCGGAAAATCTCCGAAGCCATCCCACGCCGAATCGTGGGCGCATGGGCGGGCGACCCCATTGCGCGGATGCCCGCGGCGTGCCCGCCGGGCGGTTGCTTTGCTGCCCGCGGCCGGGTTTGCGCGGCGCATTCAGCGGGCCGCTATCGGACCTTGCCGCCGGCCATGTCCACAAGTTCGACCCTGCGGTTTTTGGCGCGGCCCTCCTCGGAGGTGTTCGGGGCGATGGGAGAGGCAAAGCTCACGCCGACGGGGAAGAGCCGTTCCGCGGAGGCGCCTTGGGACACGAGGTTGGCCACCACGGACTGGGCGCGTTTTTCGGAGAGCTTCCGGTTGTACTCGAAACTTCCCTGGGTGTCCGTGTGGCCGACCACAAGGATGTTCAAGGCGGGCTGTTCCTGGAGCAGTTTGGCGATCTCGGCCAGGGTGGCCGCGGACTCCGCCTGAATCTCCGAGGAATCGAACGCGAACTGGATTCCGTAGAGCGCGACCCGCCCGTTGAGGGCGATTTCCCCCGCCATCTTCTGGCTTGTCACAAGTTCCATGCGTTGCTCGCGCGCCTTGACTTCGCACACATCGGCGCGGACGAGGGTGCGGTCCACGGGGATTTGCAGCCAGTTGTTGTGGGCGTTGGCCACGAGATAGACGCTCACATAGACGTCGCCGCCCGCGCCGGCCTTTTTCGCCGCGATGTAGGCCGCTTTGGCTTCGTCGGGATGCTGGAAAGGCCATTGCGCCTTCTCCTCCGGCGTTGCGTAGGTCCCTTTCATCCCAAGAATTTCCCGTGCGATTTGATTGTTATAACCCACGGTTTCGATCTCTTCGCCCCGCCCTGAAAAGAGGATTTCAAACCCGTTCTCTTTCAAATCCTGTTCATAATTCCGGAACGCCTCCAGGACGCCGATGTTCTCGGGCGCCTTGTAATAGGTGCGGAGGCGTTTGCCCTCGACGGTGAGGCTCTGGTACGGCAGGACTTTTCCCTGGGCGCCGCTCCACTCCAGTTTGCCGAGCGCCAATTTCAGTTCATCAAAGTCCGCCGGCGCCTGGAAAAATATCTCCGAGCCGGTGACCCTCTTCACCAGGGGATGGTCCGACGCCCCGGCGGCGTCCGCCGCGGGCAGCGCGGCGGGGGAAAAGGCGAACCCCGCTGAGACGAATGCCAGAAGACCGGGCAAGACGCGTAAAATGTTCATGGAGGCGAATCTGTGGTGCTGTGCTGTGCTGTGTTCTTAACCGCAGGAATGGAGCGGATCGGGCGCGTCCTGGCAAGTGGAATCCGCGCCCGCGGGAGGAACCTGCGCCGAACGGGAGTTCCCATGTGTTTGGCCAAGCGAGGCCCGCCCGCGGCCGTCCATCCGGTTCTGGGTTCCGCGCCAAACACACCCGGCCCGCGAAGGGGGCGGGAAGTGCCGGCGATTTCAGGCTGGCGCGGCGGGGTGGGTGGTGCAGCATGCGGGCCGGGATGAAGTCTTTCCGGAAAGAGCTTTGGTTTGAGGCGAAGACGCGGCGGGCGCTCAGCAACATCACGCCGCGGGTGGAGGAAGCGCTGGGAGAAAGCGGCATTCGCGAGGGGCTTTGCCTCGTGAACGCCATGCACATCACGGCGAGCGTGTTCATCAACGACGACGAGAGCGGCCTGCACCAGGATTTCGAGGTGTGGCTGGAGAAACTGGCGCCGGAAAAACCGCACTCGCAATACCGGCACAACGGCGCCGAGGACAACGCCGACGCCCATTTGAAACGCACGATCATGGGCCGTGAGGTGGTGATCGCGGTGACGGCGGGGCGGCTGGACCTGGGGCCGTGGGAACAGGTGTTTTACGGGGAGTTCGACGGGCTGCGGCGCAAGCGGGTGCTGGTCAAAATCATCGGCGAATGAGAATCCAGGGCAGGCTGATCGTGCTGACGGGCGTGACCCGCGGCCTGGGGCGCGCGCTGCTGGAACGGTTCGCGGTGATGGGGCACACCGTGGCCGGTTGCGCGCGCACGCGCAAACAGGTGGACGCGCTGTCGCGGGAGTTCCGTCCGCCGCATTCGTTCGCCACGGTGGATGTGTCCAACGACGCGAAGGTGCATCGGTGGGCGGAGTTTGTGCTGACGACGCAGGGGACGCCCGATCTGGTGGTGAACAACGCCGGCCTGATCAACGAGCTGGCGCCGTTGTGGCGGGTGCCGCGGGAGGAGTTCGACGAGATTCTGGACGTGAACGTCAAGGGCACGGCCAACGTGATCCGGCATTTTCTGCCGGCGATGGTCCGGCGGAAGGCCGGGGTGATCGTGAACCTGAGCTCCGGCTGGGGCCGTTCCGCCAGCGCGCAGGTGGCGCCCTATTGCGCGACGAAATGGGCAATCGAAGGGCTGACGCGCTCGCTGGCGGAGGAGCTGCCGCCGGGCATGGCGGCGGTGCCGCTGAACCCGGGCATCATCCGGACGGAGATGCTCAAGACCTGTTTTGGTTCGCAGGCCGCGTCGTATCCGTTGCCGGAGGAATGGGCCCGCCGCGCCGCGCCGTTCCTCCTGGGCCTCGGACCCAAGGACAATGGCCGCCCCCGCGACGTGCCGTGAGTTCCCGGATCACTCCGGCAAATAGGGATTGCCGTGGCGCTCCTGGCCGATGGTTGTGGCGGGGCCGTGGCCGGGAAAGACGCGGACGTTGTCGGGCAGGACCAGCAGCTTATCCGCGATGCTCTTGAGCAGCGTGGCGTGGTCGCCCCCGGGCAGGTCCCAGCGCCCGACGCCGCCCTGGAACAACACGTCGCCCCCGAAAACGACGGCGGCCTTTTCGTCGTAGAAACAGAGGCTCCCGAGGCAATGCCCCGGCGCGTGCAGGGCGCGGAACCGCCAGGGGCCGAACTCCAGCTCTTCGCCGTCGCGGACGAAGCGGCTGGCGCGGACCGGGGGCAGGTCAATCGGAAAACCGTGCTTCCGCCAGATGCCCTCCTCGGTGAGGAGGCGTTCATCGTCGGCGTGGACCAGGACCGGGCAGCCGAAGGTTTTCTGGATGGCGGCGGCGTCCCAGATGTGGTCGAAGTGGCCATGGGTGAGCAGGAGCGTTTCGATTTTCCAGTCGTGCTCCCGCGCGTGCTCCGCGGCGCCTTCGGGGGCGTCGATGAGGAGGCGCCCCTCGTGCAGGTAATAGGCGTTCGTGGCCGCGACGCCGCCGGTAAAGGTTTCGATTTTCATTGAGTCCGCGTGGCGGCTGTTTAATGGGGTTTGGGTGGAAGTCAAACGCGCGTTGCTGTCGGTATCGGATAAGACGGGGCTGGAACCGCTTGCCCAAGCTCTGGCGGCCCGGGGTGTCGAGATGGTTTCGACGGGGGGCACGGCCAAACTTCTGCGCGAGGCCGGGCTGAAAGTGTTGGAGATTTCCGAGTTCACCGGGTTCCCCGAAATGCTCGACGGCCGGGTCAAAACGCTGCATCCGAAGGTTCACGGGGGTTTGTTGTTCAAGCGCGGTGACGCCGGGCACGAGCGGGAGGCGGCGGCGCATGGGATCGGTCCGATCGACCTGGTGGTGGTGAACCTTTATCCGTTCGAGGAAACCACGCGGAAACCGGGGGCAACCTTCGAGGAGTGCGTCGAGAACATCGACATCGGCGGGCCGTCGATGCTGCGCAGCGCCGCCAAGAACCACGCGTCGGTGGCGGTGGTCTGCGACCCGGCCGACTACGACGAGGTCCGGCGGGAGATCGAAGCAACAGGCGGCACGACGCCGGAGCTGCGGCGGCGGCTGGCGGCGAAGGTGTTCGCCCTGACGGGCCGGTACGACGCGAGGATTGGCGAGTTCCTGGGCGTGCAGGCGGCGGAGCGGCTGCCGGAGACATGGACCGTGACCCTGCCCAAGGCGCAGGACCTGCGGTACGGCGAGAACCCGCACCAGCGGGCGGCGTTGTACGGGGATTTCGCGGCGCGGTTCCGGCAATTGCACGGCAAGGAACTTTCCTACAACAACATCATCGACCTGGCGGCGGCGGCGCAATTGATCGCCGAGTTCGAGGCGCCGAGCGTGGCGATTCTCAAACACACCAACCCGTGCGGCGCGGGGTCGGGGTTCAACCTCCAGGACGCGTGGGCCAAGGCCTACGCCACCGACAAACAGGCGCCGTTTGGCGGGATCATCGCGGTGAACCGTCCGCTGGACGCCGGCGTTGCGGAGGAGATCGCGGGCATTTTCAGCGAGGTGATCGTGGCGCCGTCGTTCACGCCGGAGGCGCTCGATATCCTCCAAAAGAAGAAAAACCTGCGCCTGATCGAAGCGGGCGGAGGTGGGCGGGCCGAACCCGGATTCGAGATGCGGTCGGCGCCGGGCGGGCTGCTGGTGCAGGAGCGGGACACCCGATCGGTGGGTTTGGCGGAGTGGAAGATCGCGTCCAAACGGCGCCCCACGGACGCGGAGATTGAGGCGATGTGGTTTGGGTGGCGGGTGGTGAAGCACGTGAAGAGCAACGCGATCGTGTACGCGGGCACGGACCGGACCCTGGGGATTGGGGCGGGGCAGATGTCGCGCGTGGACGCGTCGCGGATCGCGGTCTGGAAGGCCGGCGAAGAGGGGCTTTCCCTGAAGGGCAGCGCCGTGGCGTCGGACGCGTTTTTTCCGTTTGCCGACGGCGTGGTGGCCGCGGCGGAGGCGGGAGCGACGGCGGTGATCCAGCCGGGCGGTTCGTTGCGGGACGAAGAGGTCATCCGGGCCTGCGACGAGCGCGGGCTGGCGATGGTGTTCACCGGCGTCCGCCATTTCCGGCACTGACGCGCGCCATCCCTTTTCCCGTGACGCCGCGGCGGGTTGCGGGCATATTCCGCCGCCCATGGCCCGGAACGGAAAGCACAACCCGGCGAAGTCCGCCCTGCCGTCGGTGGGGATGGTATCGCTGGGATGCGCCAAGAACCTGGTGGACGCCGAGGTGATGCTGGGCGCGCTGGCGCGGGCGGGGCATCCGATCACCAACCAGGCGGAGGCGGCGGACGTGCTGATCGTGAACACGTGCAGTTTCATCGAACCGGCGCGGGAAGAGAGCATCGCCGCCATCCTCGAAGCGAACCGGACCAAGGGCCTGCGCAAGCGGACGCGCGAACAAAAGCTGATCGTGGCCGGTTGCATGGCCCAGCGGTTCCAGACGGAGCTGCCCGAGGCGCTGCCGGAGGTGGACGCCTTCCTTGGGCTCGACCAAGTGGCGGACGCGCCGCGGATCGTGCGCGAGGTGTGGGACGGGGTGGAAGCGGGGAAGAGTTACGTGACGCCCCGCCCGCGGTACCTTCCGGATTGGGACACGCCGCGGCTGCGGCTGACGCCGCCGCATTACGCCTACGTGAAGATCGCCGAGGGTTGCAATCATCCATGCTCGTTTTGCATCATCCCGCGGATGCGCGGGCGGCACCGGAGCCGGACCGTCGAGTCCATCGTCGCCGAGGCGCGGGGGCTGGTGGCGCGGGGGGTCAAGGAACTGCTGCTGATCTCGCAGGACACGACCTATTTCGGGATGGACCATTGGGAGGAAAAGGCGGGGCCGCGGCAGGCGGTCGACCCGGCGCGCGGAGACAGCCTGGTGCAGTTGTTGCGGGAGCTGGACGGGATTGATGGGGACTTCTGGATACGCCTGTTGTACACCCATCCGGCGCACTGGAGCGGCGGGTTGATCGAGGCGATTGCCGCGTGCCGGAAGGTGGCGCGGTACGTGGACATGCCGCTGCAACACATCCACGGCGAGATGCTGGAGGCGATGCGCCGGGAGACGTCCGAGCGGCACATTGTGGACTTGATTGGGCGGATGCGGGCGGGCATCCCGGACCTGGCGTTGCGGACGACGTTCATCGTGGGGTTCCCCGGGGAAACCGAGCGCCATTTCCGGCGCTTGCTGGAGTTCATGGAGGAGACGCGGTTCGAGCGGCTCGGGGTGTTCGAATATTCGCGCGAGCCCGGGACCCGGGCGGCCCAACTGCCGCGGCAGGTGCCGCGCAAGACGCGGGAGCGGCGGTTTCACGAGGCGATGGCGTTGCAGCAGCGGCTGGCGGCGGAGGTGCAGCGGTCGCGCGTGGGCCGGACCCTGCGGGTGCTGGTGGACGAACCGAAGGCGGCGCGGACGGAGGCGGACGCGCCGGGGATCGACGGGCGGGTGCTGCTGCGACGGGAGCGGGCGCCGGGGACCTTCGCGGAGGTGGTGGTGGCGGGTTCGACGGAGTATGATTTGATCGCGACATGAGCGGGGGGCGCTATTGACTGGCGGAAGGCGCTGTGGCCGCTTGCCAATCGGCGCGGGATTGGTAAAGACTCGGGGCGAAATGTCCGACCGGCTCTTCCATAATCTTGATCAAGGCGCGCCGACGAAGACAGAGCCGTTGGCCAGACCCGCGCACCTGTCCGGAACCCGATGAACCTGCCCAACCAACTCACCCTGGCGCGGCTGGGGCTCACGGCGTTGTTTGTGGGGGTGGTGTCGCTGGAGTGGGATTTGCAGGCGCTTGTGGCGCTGATCCTGTTTGTGCTGGCGGGGCTCACCGACTGGCTGGACGGCTACCTGGCCCGGAAATGGAACCAGATCACCGACTTCGGGAAGCTGGCCGATCCGCTGGCCGACAAGATCATGGTCACCGCGGCGCTGTTTTTCCTGGTGTTTGTGGACCAGGTGCCGCTGTGGATGGCGGTGCTGATGGTGGCGCGCGAGTTCCTGATCACGGGCCTGCGGCTGGTGGCGGCGGGCAAGGGGGTTGTGCTGGCCGCGGAACGGCTCGGCAAGCACAAGACCGTCTCCCAGATCGTGGCGACCATCGCGGCCCTGGGCTATCTGGCGTGCGACGAGGTCGGCATGCTCGCCAAACGGAATTTCATGTCGCACGGCGCGGTCGAAACGCTTCGCCAGAGCGTCGGCTGGCTCTTTGCCTGGGCGGTGCTGATCACGGTCTGGAGCGGCGCCGCCTATTTCCTGAAGAACCGGAAACTGGTGTTCGGCCCAGCGGGGACGCCCGCGCCGCCGGGCCGTCCCGCGCCCGTGGCGGAGGCGGTCCCCGTGTCCGGGCATGCGCCGGCGCCTCCGGCGCTTGGGGAGTCCGGCGCGGCCCCCGCGCCCGCGGCCAGGAATGCGCCTCCGGTTTTGGCCCGGCCTTCGGCGCCGCCGGTGATTCCGGGCCTGTAGCGCGAAGGGAATGGCCGGGGGCCGCGGCGGGGAACTACTCGACCCGCCAGTTCTGCTCGCCGTTGAGAAGGGCCTGGATATCCCCGGGCCCGGCCGCGGCGGTCTGGGCGTCGATGTCCTTGTGGACCAACTCTTCGTAGGTGGGCATGTCGATGGAGCGGAGGACGCCGACGACCATGGGATGGCGGGGATAGGACATTTGCGCGAGCAACGAAGCGTACAACATGTCCGGGTCGCGGGGCCGGTGGACGAGCATGTCCGTTTCGGTGATGCCATCCTCGCCGATGGCGACGACTTCGGGGCGGACGCGGCGTTTGAGGGTGATGCCCTTGCGCTTGTCCCTGCCGAAGAGCAGGGGTTTGTTCTCCTCCAGGAACAGAAGGTTTTCGTCGCGGGCTTCCTTGCTGTACACGGGGTCCCAGGTTTTGTCGTTGAAGATCACGCAGTTTTGGAGGACCTCGATGAAGGCGCCGCCGCGGTGCGCGTGCGCCGCCTTGAACACCTCCACCATGTGGTTGACGTTGTTGTCCAGCGTGCGCGCGATGAACGTCGCCTCGGCGCTCAAGGCGAACCGCAGGGGCTTGATCGGGTTGTCGATTGACCCGCCCGGCGTTGTCTTGGTGCGCGTTCCGAGGGGCGAGGTGGGGCTGTACTGTCCTTTGGTCAGGCCGTAGATGCGGTTGTTGAACAGGACGACCTTCACCCCCACGTTGCGGCGCAGCATGTGGAGCAGGTGGTTGCCCCCGATGCTCAGACCGTCGCCATCCCCCGTGATCACCCAGACGGCCAGATCGGGGTTCGCCAGCTTCACGCCGGTGGCGACCGCGGGCGCGCGCCCGTGGATGGAATGGAAGCCGTAGGTGTTCATGTAATAGGGGAACCGGCTCGAACAGCCGATCCCGCTGACCACGACAAATTTCTCCCGCGGCACGCCCATCTCGGCGAACGCCCGCTGCATCGCCGCGAGGATCGCGTAATCGCCGCAGCCCGGGCACCAGCGCACATCGTGCGGCGTCGCAAAATCCTTCCGCGTCAACGCCGCCGGGGCGGCCGGGGCGGCCGGGGTTTCCACCACGTTCGTGCTCATGCCCGCAACTCCTCCAGGATTCGTTCCCGCATTTCCGAAACCATGAAGGGCCGGCCTTGCACCTTTGAGTAGGAGCGCGCGTCAACCAGGTATTTCGCCCGGATCAGCAGGGCGAGTTGCCCAAGGTTCAGCTCGGGGATCAGAACGCGCTCGAAATTCTTCAGAATCCCGCCCAGGTCCGGCGGGAACGGATTGAGGTGGCGGAGATGGGCGCTGCTGGCGTCGAACCCCTCTTTTTGGAGGCCGGCCACGGCCGCCGTGATGGCCCCGTAGGTTCCGCCCCAGCCCAGGACGAGGAGCCTGCCTTTCGCGGGGCCGTGAATCTTTGTGGGCGGCAGGGTCCGCCCAATGCGCCCGACCTTTTCCGCCCGCAACAGCGTCATGCGCTCGTGGTTTTCCGGGTCGTAGCTGACCAGGCCCTCCTCGTTCTTCTCCAGGCCGCCGATCCGGTGTTCCAGGCCGGGCTGGCCGGGAATGGCGAGCGTCCGGGCGAGGGTTTCGGGATCGCGTGCGAACACCTCGTAGGGGGCATCGCCGGGCACGGCGAAGGGGACGCGGAGATCGGGCAACTGGGCGGCGTCGGGCACCTGCCACGGTTCCGAGCCGTTTGCGAGATACAGGTCGCTGAGCAGGACCACGGGCGTGCTGAAGGTGAGCGCGATCCGCACCGCCTCGATGGCTGTGTCGAAGCAGTCCGCCGGCGAAGAGGCCGCCACCACGGGGATGGGATTGTCCGAGCTGTGGCGCCCATAAAGCGCCTGCAACAGGTCCCCCTGCTCGGTCTTGGTCGGCAGGCCCGTGCTCGGCCCGCCGCGCTGCACATCGCAGATGACAAGGGGCAGCTCGGTGGAGACCGCCAGGCCGATGAACTCGGACTTCAGGCACATGCCCGGGCCGCTGGTGCCGGTCACGCCGAGCGCGCCCGCGTAGCTGCCGCCCAGCGCGATGCCGATGGCCGCGATTTCGTCCTCGGCCTGGAGCGTCCGCACGCCGAAACGTTTCTGGGCGGCGAGAAATTCCAGGATCGACGACGCGGGGGTGATGGGATAGCCGGAGTAGAGGAGGGGGCGCCCCGCCTGCCTGGCCGCGGCGAGCAAGCCCAGCGCGAGCGCTTCGTTGCCGGAGATGGTCCGGTACAGGCCCCGGCCGACGGGCGCGCGGGCGATCATGTAGCGGTTGCGCGCGGTCTCGGTGGTTTCGCCGAAGAAATAGCCGGCCTTGAGCACCTTGCCGTTGGCGTCGGCGAGGTCGGGTTTTTTGGACCGCCACTTTTCTTCGATGAACCGGATCGTGGGGTCCAGGGGGCGGCCATACACCCAGTACATGAAGCCCAGCGCGAAGAAATTGCGGCAGCGCACCTTGTCCCGCTGTTTGAGCGGGCTGTCGGCGAGCGCGTCCACGGTAAGGCGGTCGATGTCGATCCGGATCACTTCGAACTTGTCGCCCAGGGCCGGGTCGTCGAGGGGGTTGGCGTCGTAGCCGGCGAGGTCGAGGTTGTCCTTGGTGAAACTCGCGGTGTTCACAACGAGCAACCCACCGGCATCCAGTTCCGCCAGGTTGACGCGGAGCGCGGCCGGGTTCATCGCCACCAGCGCGTGGGGCTGGTCGCCCGGCGTCAGGATATCCGTGCTGCCGAACTGGATTTGGAAGCCCGACACGCCGTAAAGGCTTCCCGCCGGCGCGCGGATTTCGGCCGGGAAATCCGGGAGCGTCGCGATGTCGTTGCCGACCTGGGCGCTGGTGTCGGTGAACTGCTCCCCCACGGTCTGGACGCCGTCGCCGGAGTCGCCGGCGAACCGGACCACGACCGACTCCAGTTCCCGCAGCGCTCCGCGTCCCTTGGCGGCGCCGGGCCTGGGTTCGTTGGGATTGGCCGCGGTCGTGCTCAAGCCATCCAACCGGCGCGGCTCCCGCGGATTCCACGATTCCGCAACGGGCGAAGCCCGCCCGCATTAGGGCGGCGAAGAACGGGCGTTCGCAAACTCATAGGGCAACCAAACAGCCCCAGGCCGGTTCGTCAAGCGGCGAGTTGGCGGTGGCGCAAAGTGGGCTTGACGGATGGCGCTGGAAGTCTAAGCTTATTTTTCCCAGGCTTGGTCGAAGAAGCGGGCAGCCTCCCGGCTGAGTCCCGCTTTTTTGTTTCCGGGGCCTGGGAAGAGAGAACGACGGCGCATGAACGCAGAACTGCTGGCGGTGGTGGAACAGATGGAACGGGATCGCGGGATTCCGAAGGAGAACCTCTTTGCCATGATCGAGAGTTCGATCCTGGCGGCAACGGTGAAGAGCCAGGGGCCCGCGCGGGACCTGCGGGTGGAGATCGACCGGAAGACGGGCAACATCAAGGCGTTCGCGCGGCTGACGGTGGTCACGCATGTGACCCAGCCCTTCGAGCAGATCAACCTGGGCGACGCGCGCAAGAAGAACCCGGCGTGCATGCTGGGCCAGACCTACGAGCTGGAGGTGACCCCGCGGGACATGGGCCGCATCGCGGCGGCGGCGGTCAAACAAGGGATCATGCAGGCGCTGCGCGGGGAGGAAAAGCGCATGATCTACACCGAGTTCCGGGACCGCGCCGGGGACATCGTGACGGGAACGGTGCGGCGGTTTGTAAAATCCGACGTGGTCGTGGATTTGGGCAAGTTCGAGGGGACGATGCCCGCGCCGGAACGGGTGCCGACGGAAGAATACCAGCCCGGCGACCGGATTCGGACGCTGGTGTTGAAGGTGGACATGACGGCGCGCGGGCCGGAGATCATCCTGTCGCGGGCGAGCCCGGATTTCGTGAGGCGCCTGTTCGAGAACGAGTGCAACGAGCTGACCAACGGCACCGTCGAAATCAAGGCGATGGCGCGCGAACCCGGGTACCGGACCAAGATCGCGGTGGTCTCCAAGCAGGAAAAGGTGGACCCCGTCGGGGCGTGCGTCGGCATCCGCGGATCGCGGGTCAAAAACATCGTGCGCGAGCTCAACAACGAGCGCGTCGATATTTTCAAGTGGTCGGACAACGTCCGCGAACTGGTGGTCGAGGCGCTGAAACCGGCAAAACTCAAGGCCTTGGATTTCGACGACGCGGCCAAGCGCGTTACGGTGACGGTGGACGACGAAAACCTGTCCCTGGCCATCGGCAAGCGGGGCCAGAACGCGCGGCTCACCCAGAAACTCACCGGCTGGGAGATCGACATCCGCCGGGATGAAACGCAGCAGGAGCAGTTCGCCGCGAAGATGGTAAAGGCCGCGGAGGACCTCGCCACCGCGCTGGGGGTGGACGCGGAGACGGCGAAAGCCGCTGTGACGGCGGGTTTCCCGACGGTCGAGACGTTGCAGGAGGTCGCGGAGGAAGATTTGGCGGAGGCAATTCCGGACGAGGGCGCCGTGGCGCGCATCAAAGAGGCGCTGGCCAAACGGCCGCCGCCCGCACCGGAGCCGGAGCCGGAGCCGGGGGCCTGACCGGCCCCAACGAAGAACGGATCGAACATGGCATCCAGCGGCGGAACAAAAGAGAAAGCGGCGGCGAAACCGGCACGGGCTGCCAAGCCCAAGGCCGAAGGGGCCGCCGCGGAGAAGAAGCCCGCCGCCAAGCCAAAAGCCTCCTCCAAAAAAGACGTAAAACCCGGCGCGCCCACCGCCTCGCCGCCCGCGGCGCCCGAACCCGTGACTCCCTCCGCGCCCTCGCCGCAGGCGGCGGCGCCCGCCAGGACACCCGCGACGGACGTTGCCGCGCCGCCGCCCGCGCCCGGGGCGGTGGCGGTGGCGCAGCCGGAATCCGCGCCCGCGGAAGCGGCGGCGCCGGAGGTGGACGACGGCAAGCGGATCGTGATGAAGCCGCCGATCGTTGTGAAGGATTTGGCGGCCCGGATGAACTGCAAGTCCTACCAGATCATCCACGACCTGATGGAGATGAACATCTTCGCGGCGCTGACCCAGTCGATCGAACCGGACGTGGCGCGCAAGGTGGCGGAGAAGCGCGGATTCCTTTTTGAAACCGAGAAGCGCGAGGCGGGGGGTGGCGTCCACAAGCCGGTCGAGGAGGAAATCAAGCCGCCCGAACGGGAGGCGCCGGCGAAGAGCGACCTGCAGGGGCGGGCGCCGATCATCACATTCATGGGGCACGTGGACCACGGCAAGACCTCGTTGTTGGACGCGATCCGGCGCACGCACGTGGCGGATGGGGAGGCCGGGGGCATCACCCAGCACATCGGGGCCTGCCAGATCGAGCGCAACGGCCAGAAGATCACGTTCCTGGACACGCCGGGCCACGCGGCCTTTTCGCAGATGCGCGCGCGGGGCGCGAACCTGACGGACATTGTGGTGCTGGTGGTGGCGGCGGACGACGGGATGATGCCGCAGACGCTGGAGGCGCTGGCGCACGCGAAGGCGGCGGGGGTCAAGATTCTGGTGGCGATCAACAAGATCGACCTGCCGGGCGCCGACCCGAACCGCGTGAAGGGGCAGTTGCGCGAGCAGGGGTTGGAGCCGGAGGAGTGGGGCGGCGAAACGATTGTGTGCGAGGTGTCGGCGACGCGGCGCACGGGGGTGGACCGGTTGCTGGAAAATATGCTGGTGCTGGCGGAGGTGATGGAGATTCAGGCCAGCCCGAAGGGATTTGCCAAGGGCTCGGTGGTGGAGGCGCAGATTGAACAGGGGCGCGGGGCGACGGCAACGGTGATGGTGCAGTCGGGGACGTTGTCGGTGGGCGACGCGTTCATTTGCGGCGATTTTTGCGGCAAGGTGAAGGCGATGCTCGACGACCAGGGGCGCCCGGTGAAGAGCGCCGGCCCTTCGACGCCGGTGAAAGTAGTCGGTTTCACGGGCGTGCCCAACGCGGGGGACGCGTTCGAGGTGATGAAAAACGAGCGCGAGGCCAAGGCGCTTTCCGACCAGCGCCTCGAGTCCAAGCGCCTGGGCAAGCTCCAGGGCTCCCAACGGGTGACGCTGGAGAACCTGTTCGAGACCATGGCGGCGGTGGACCGGAAGGTGCTGCGGCTCGTCTTGAAGGCCGACGTGCAAGGCAGCGTCGAGGCGATCGCGACGGCGCTGGGCGACATCAAGAGCGACAAGGTGTCGATGGAAATCATTCTCAAGGGCGTCGGCCCGATCACCGAATCCGACATCCTGCTGGCGGCGGCTTCCAACGCCGTGGTGATCGGGTTCAACACGCGGACCGAACCGCAGGCGGCCTCCGCGGCCAAGCGCGAGACCGTCCAAATCAAGCTCTACAGCATCATTTACGAGCTGATCGACCAGGTGAAGGAGGCCATGGCGGGGCTGCTGGACCCGGTCCTGCGCGAGTCGCCCATCGGCACCGCGGTCGTCAAGCAGGTGATCCGCCTCTCGAAGTTCCCCGTGGCCGGGTGCGCCGTGCAAAGCGGGCGCATCTCCAAGAGCGCGCGGGCGCGTGTGGTGCGCGGGCGCCAGCCCATTTACGACGGCGGGATCGTCACGCTGAAACGGTTCCAGGACGACGTCAACGAGGTGCGCCAGGGTCTCGAATGCGGGGTGCGCCTGGGCGACTTCAACGATTACGAGCCCGGCGACCTCATCGAGTGCTACCAACTCGAGAAGCTGGCGCAAGGGCTCTGAGGCGGGCCTTGCGCCGGCGCGCATGTGGGACAGCGCCGCTTTCCTTTTGAACTGCGAGAGCAAACCGTCCCGGCCCCTGACGGCCCAGCCAAGTGTTTCTCAAAACGCACATCAAAACATTTGCATAATCGAAACCAATAGCGTAGCGTCCTCCAATGAAGATGGTGACCGTCAGGGAGCTCAAGGCCCAGTGGACCAGTATTGAGCGCCGCGCCCGAGAAGGTGAAAGCATTCTCGTCCTCAACCGTGGACAGCCCAGTGCGCGAATCGTTCCACCCGGACCCCGCAAGGTGCTCCGTTGGGACAACCATCTCCAAACCGCCGCCGAGGGAAGGGGCCGCACCGGAGCGGAGACCGTTCGCGCGGACCGCGATGGCCGGTGGTAAGCCGCTCTGCTCCCATGCTCTACTTCACCCCAGAGATGGACCGTGCCGGACTCATGGACCGCTTTCTTCAACTCCTTCCCCACACGGAATCCCTCGGCTGCCGGACCCTTGATATTGTCCACGTTGCCGCCGCCGCCGAGTTGCGCGTCGAGCGCTTTGTTTCCTTCGACTCCCGCCAGTTGCAACTCGCGGAACTTGCCGGCCTGCGATGCGAGCGGCTGGCGGAAACCGCCAATCCAGGCGGGCACACAAACCGCTAGAACCGGCCCGCGCGGCTCCCGCGCCATTCGGGGGCAGAGCGCAGCCGCATTTTTGCGGTGCGGCGCCGCCGCGAAGGCGGTAAAGTTCGGCCATGCCCACAAATCGGATGCTGCGGGTCAACGAGGCGGTGCGCCGGGAGCTGGCGATCATCCTTCCCAAGCTCGTCCGCCTGCGCGGGGTGATCCTCACCCTCACCGGCGTCGAGGTCGCGCCCGACCTGAAACGCGCCGAGGTCTTCCTGAGCCTCCTGGGCGGAGAAGAGCGGGACCGCGCGGACCTTCTGGCAGACATTCGCGGCGCGCGCGCGGAGATGCAGCGGATTCTGGCGAAGCGGGTTCCGATGAAATTCACGCCGCACCTGCACTTCCACACCGACGACACGGCGGAACGCGCCACGCAGCTGGTCCAGTTGCTGGACGAAGTGGACGCCGAGGACCGCGGACGGAAAGGCGGCGCCGGGGGTTGACGCGCGGCAAATCCGGGCCACAGTCCCTTCTATCCCGGCCGGCGCGCATGGCGCGTCCCGCCGGGGCAAAACCCACACACAGGGAGGCAGGAGATGAGTGAGGCATTGCAATCGTTTCTAGCGGGAGAGGGCGCGGCCATCGCGCGGCAGTTGGCGGCGCAGGCCGGGTTGACCGAGCAGACCGCCTCCAAGGTGATGAACGGGGCGGCGCCTGTGATTCTGGGGGCGCTGAAAAAGACAATTTCGCGGGAAGGCGGCCAGCAGGCGTTGCAGGCCGCGGTGGCGCAAATGGCTTCCGGAAACTTGTTCCAGAACCTGGCCGGCCTGCTCGGCGGCGCCGGGGCCGCGGGAACCACGCAGGCTTCCGCAAGCGCGGCGGCCAGTCCGTGGGCGGGGATTGTGACAAGCCTGTTGGGCGACGCGGTGGGCAAGATCGCGGCGGGGTTGCAAACCAAGTTCAAGATCGACCAGGCCCAGGCGACGCAGGCGGTGACCCTGCTGGCGCCCGTGGTGCTCGGGGCGCTCATGCAAAAGCAGGGAGGCGCGAATTTCGAGGCCATCCGGGGGTTGATCGACCGGGACGGCGACGGGGAAATCATGGACGACATCGCGGGATTTTTGGACAAGAGCGGCGGCGGCGGTGGCGGCGGCGGGCTCTTCGGCTCCCTTTTGGGCGCGCTGGGCGGAAGGAAGGCTTGACGCCCAGAGCGCCCGCGGAACGGAACATTCAACCTCAACAAGGAGACAGACCATGGAACTGAACGACGAGCAGAAGAAATACTTCAACCACGTGCGGGAGAAAGTGATCCCGCTGCTGCAGGGCAAGAAGAACCCGAAGCTGGAGGCGCCGATTGCGAACCTTATGTGGAACATGAAGAAGGCGCTCGGCGAAATGCCCGGCGAAAAACTGGACATCGAAACCTACGCCCAGCGGACCAAATACGATTTTTACCTGATCAAGGAGGCGCTGAAGCCCGGCGAAGAGGGGAGGAGCTTCGCCGAAGAGGTGATCGCGAAAATCGACGGATTCTTCGGACTCAAGATGGCCCCCGAGGAGGTCAAGACGGTGCTCAAGGACAAGGCGGCCCAGTCGAAGGAAAAACTGGACTGGGACAAATCGATTGTGGACCTGTTGAAGCTGCTCGGCCTGGAATCGTCGCTGGCCGCGCGCAAGAAATACGCCGAAGCCCTGGGCTTCCCGAAGGAGCAGATCGACAAGATGCCGAACGTCGAGTTCAACGTTTGGCTTCACGGCCAGATCATGAACGCCGTCGCCTGCAACCGCGGCAACGTCCCCAAGACGCTGGTGGCGTGACGCGGGACAGGCCGGTCAAGGCACGCCGCCTTTGATCCGGCCAGCGGCCCGGGCCTCACTCCACGAACGGCGAAGCGTGGCGCCGGCTCGCTGGGTCCAGCGCGTCCAGCGGGGGCACATGGAACAGGTCCCCGGCCACATCCCGGACCAGGAGCGAGTTGTCGCCCAGGACACGCGGCCAGTCGTCCAGCTTGGTCTGAAAGCGGCGCGCGCCCTGGCGGGTTTCGACTTCCCAGAGGCGGAGTTCGTATTCCGCGCGGATGTCCTTGATCCGGGTGACCTGAATCACGAACCGGGCCTCGGCGGCCGCCCGTTCCAACGCGGCGCGGGACCCCGAATCCAATTCCTCCGGGCTTGCGACGTAGGCGCGCTCCTTCTCCGCGTCGTCGCGCAGGGAGAGATGGCATCCCGGCGCGGCCCAGGGGAAGCAGACGCGGACATTGACGGGCACGGGATTTCCCTCGGGCGGAATCCAGGCGAGCCGTCCATCGGCGCCTGTGGCGAGCTTGGTTGGTGTGAGGTCCATGGCGGGGGAGCGCGTCAAACCGCGTACATTTCGTGGAGTTGTTGCTGGAGCGTGTGCAGTTTGCGGTACAGGCCGTCGGGCAGCGCGAGCAATTCGGCGTGGGTGCCATGCTCGGCGATGCGCCCCTCTTTGAGCACGATCAACCGCGCGGCGCGCTGGAGGGTGCTGAGCCGGTGGGCAATGGCAATCACCGTGCGTCCGGCGACCAGGCGGTTGAGGGCCTCCTGGATTTTGTGCTCGGTCTCGGTGTCCACGCTGCTGGTCGCTTCGTCGAGGATCAGGATGCGCGGGTTGTGGAGGACCGCGCGGGCGATGGAAACCCGCTGGCGCTCGCCCCCGGAGAGCGTGTGGCCGCGTTCGCCGACGACGGTGTCGTACCCGTGGGGAAGCAGGCAGATGAAATCGTGGGCGTTGGCGGCGCGCGACGCGGCGATGACGTCGCCGAGCGTCGCGTCGGGTTTGCCGTAGCGGATGTTGTCCAGGATCGAGCCGTGGAACAGAAACGGGTCCTGCAACACCATGCCCACCTGGCGCCGGTAATGGCCAAGGTCAAGCTGGCGCAGGTCCACGCCGTCCACAAGAATCCGGCCCCCGGTCGCGTCGTAGAACCGCGCCAGCAGGTTGATGACCGTGGTCTTGCCCGCGCCGGACGGCCCGACCAGGCCGATCATCTCGCCGGGTTGCACCTCAAAGGAGACGCCGCGCAGCACCAGGCGCACCGGATCGTAGCCGAAGCTCACGTCCTCAAACCGGATATGGCCGCGGACAGGCTCCAACCGTACGGGTTCGGGCACGTCGATGATCTGCGGCTCGGTGTCGAGCACCTCGAAAATCCGGTGCGCGGAGCTGAGCGCCCGGTTGAGCATGCGCGACATCTGGCCGAACACCTCAATGGGATAGAACACCATCCCCATGTACAGCAGGAACGCGACGAACTTGCCGGTGGTCAAATCCGGCGGGCGCGCTTCCGTCCCCAGCAACCGGGGAATCGCCACGAACCAGACCAGCAGCGTGAGGCTGTGGACCCCCAGCATCAGCAGCGGCCAGAACCCCGTCCAGCTCCGGTGGATGCGGAAAAATTCGTCGGTGACCGTCCGGTTTCTCCGCCCGAACCGCTCCTTTTCGTGCGCGGCCTGGTCGAACGCCTTGACCACGCGGATGCCGGGGATCGTGTCGGACAGCACGTCAGTGAGGTTCGACCACTTGCGCCAGGCGCGCAGGAACATGTGCCGCATGCCGCGCCCGTGGGCGTAGATGAAAAACATCAGGAACGGCAGCGGCGACACCAGCAGCAAGCCGAGCTGCGCGTCCGTGGCGATGAGCATGCCGGCGAGGCCGAGGAGCGTCAGCAGCGACAAGGAAACTTCCACCACGCCAAAAGCGATGAAATCCCAGATGCGGTCGGTGTCCGAGCTGACGCGGCTGATGATCGAGCCCGTCTGTTTGCTCGAAAAATAGCCCACGCTCAGCCGGTGGAGGTGGGCGTAAAGGTCCGTCCGCAGGTCCCGCGCCACCGCCTCCCCCAGAACCGCCATCGTCCGCAGCCGCACCCACGCGAACGCCTCGCGCAGCAGGTGCACCAGCGCCAGCACGCCCAAGGTCATCCAGGCCATCGCGGTGGCGTCGCCCGCCGAAAGGACGCCGTCTTCGAATGGGCGGATCACCTTGTCAATCAACCGCCCGGTCAGCAAGGGCGGGACCAGCCCCGCCAGGGTCAGCAGGCTTGCGCCGGTCATCCCGGCGGCCACCTCGCGCCGGTAGGGTTTCAGATAGCCCAGCAAACGCCACACCAACGCCAGCCGGTGCCGCGCCACAGAAGCCTGCGCCTCCCGCACCGCGTGGACCGTCGCCTCCGCGTAGGCCTTGTCCGGCGCCGCCGCTACCCCCGCCACAGGCTCCTTCTGTTTTAACGCAAAAACCACCATCCCCATCGCCCGCCTCTGCCGGTGGGTGAAACGAAGCACCGCCAGCGGCGGCGCGGCCGGGTCGCCGGCCAGCAGCACCGTCGTGCAGCTCAGCCCCGGAATCTCCCGCACTTCGCGCACGTCTCCCCGCCGCAACACGCGGACCGGGCCGCCGCCATTTCCCGCCGCGATGGCGGCGGCGCCGTTGCCCACCGCAACCCAGACCGGCGCGAAACGCATCGCGTCGTCCAGGTCGGCCATCGCGTACAACTCCACGGGCGCCCCGCCCCAGGCGGCCTGGATGCGGGCGCGGACATCGTCCGGCAGCCGTTCGGGCTGGTCGAAGTAGCGTTCCAACAGGTTTGCGGTGGTCGAGGACATGGCTGCGGTTTCGTTTGGCAATCGCGGCGGCACAGGCCCGCGCGCGGAGTTTGGAGACTAAGCTTCGTCCGGCCTCACGACCGGGCGCCCCACCCCGTCGGGGAGGGGGGACAAAGTGTCAACCGCGCCTGCGGCCGTGGGCGAAGGGGCAGGCAAGGGTCAACCCGATGAACAACGTGCTGCAAAGATTCGGGACGGTCATGTCTTGCCTCCTCGGCTGGCGGTGAAGCGTTCATACTCGCCCAAGAGCAGCCCCTCGACAAGCGAAAACCACACGGAAACGCGCCGGCGCGCTGGCGGGCGAATGGCAAGATTCTTCCCGCGCCATGAGCAGCGGGCCGGCCCCGCCCCCGAAATCAAATCCGCCAGCCTTGCAGCACACGCAGGTAATTCGCCCGCTCAAAGGCCTGCGGATCGGGACAGTGCGCCAGGCTCATCGAGCCGCGCAATTGTTCCACCGACTCGTACTCGTGCTCCTCCAGCCACCGGCCCGTCTCCTCCAACACCGTTTGCAACCGGTCCGGCCCGTGCCGCAACAGGGCCGACACCAGATGCACCGCGTGCGCCCCCGTCATGATCGCCTTCACCGCGTCCAATCCCGTGTGCA
>CAYSZK010000072.1:0-20494 GCA_964435495.1 uncultured Verrucomicrobiales bacterium | reverse complement strand
CTCGCCCGCGGGCCGCCGCATTCGCGCCGCGCGCGTCCGGGCGGCGGGGTGCGCGCGGGACGCCGATTTCAACTCCAACGGCGTGCGCCGGTTCGCGGCGCCGGTCCTTCGCCAGGACCGGCTCCTGGGCATCGTCGCCTGCGCCCAGACGTGGTCGCCCCGCGCGGCGGCGTCCGCCGGCGCCATCGTGCGCGCGGTCACCGGCGCTTCCCGCGCAATCCGCGACGCGCTCAACCCCGGCCTCAGGGCCGCCGCCTGATTCCCCCCCCAACCGCAACCCAATCCGCAACCTCGAACCAACCAACCCCCATCGAATCCTCCATGAGAATCCTCTACATTGACATTGACTCGCTGCGCCCGGACCACCTGGGCTGCTACGGCTACCATCGCAACACCAGCCCGCACATCGACGCCATCGCGCGGGAAGGCATCCGTTTCGACAATTATTACACATCGGACGCGCCGTGCCTTCCGTCCCGCACCGCCCTTTACACCGGCATGTTCGGCATCCACTCCGGCGTCGTGGGCCATGGCGGGACGGCGGCCGACCTGTTCGTGCAGGGGCCGACGCGCCAGTTCCGGGACCGGATCGAGCTGGAGTCCCTGCCCTCGGATCTGCAATACGCCGGGTTCCACACCTGCCAGATCAGCCCGTTCGGGCAGCGCCACGCCGCGCGCCATTTTTACGCGGGCTTCAACGAGATGCACAACACCGGCAAGGGCGGCATGGAATCGGCCGAGGAGGTCACGCCCGTCGTCATGGACTGGCTCGGCGGCAACGCCGCGCGCGACAACTGGTTTCTCCACGTCAATTACTGGGATCCGCACACGCCCTACCGCGTTCCGGGAACCTTCGGCAACCCCTTCGAGAACGAGCCCCTGCCCGCATGGCTGACCGAGGAGGCGTGGCGCGGGCACCTCGCCATGGCCGGCCCCCACGGCGCCCATGAGATCGCCATGTACGACGACAAGGAAAATCCGCGGTACCCGCGCCAGCCCGGTTCCCTGCGCACCCGGGCCGACCTGCGCCGGATGATTGACGGCTACGACACGGGCGTCCGGTTTGCCGACGAACAGATCGGCATGATCGTGGCCGCGCTCAAGAAGGCGGGCGTCTATGACGACACCGCGATCATCGTCTCCGCCGACCACGGCGAGAACCAGGGCGAGCTGGGCATCTACGGCGAGCACGGCACCGCCGACCACATCACCTGCCGCGTGCCGCTCATCGTCAAATGGCCCGGCTGCCGCGCCGCCGCCACCGACGCGGGCCTCCATTACAACATCGACCTCGCTCCGACCCTCGCCGCGATGCTGGGCCGCGAACCGCAGAAACTGTGGGATGGCCGGAGCTTTGCCGCCACCCTCAAGACCGGCGCGGACACCGGGCGCGAGCAACTGGTCATCAGCCAATGCGCCCACGTTTGCCAGCGCAGCGTGCGGTTCGGGCCCTGGCTCTACATGCGGACCTATCACGACGGGTTCCATCTGTTCCCGAAGGAAATGCTGTTCAACATCGCCGAAGATCCGCACGAGCAGTCCGACCGCGCCCCGGAACGGCCGGACCTCTGCCGCGAAGGCGCCGCGCGCCTGCTCAACTGGCACGACGAAATGATGCTGGCCTCCCGGACCAACGTCGATCCGATGTGGACCGTGATTCGCGAAGGCGGCCCGTTCCACGCCCGGCGCGGGCATTTGGAGGGGTACCTGCCGTTCCTGGAAAAGACCGGCCGCTCCGCCGCCGCCGCGGAGCTGCGCAAGCGCCATCTGCCGCGGTAGCCGCGCGGGAGGCGGCCCAGCCCGGCCCAGCCCGGCCTGGACGGACAGCGGCGGCGGGTTTGTGAAACCCCGCCGGGCGGATCGTGTACAGGAAAAGTCGAACCCTGAAAGGAGCGGCGAAGATGAGCAAGAGGCGGCGGTTGTTTGCAGCGGACAGTTTTTGGAATCAACCCATTCCGGCGGGGGCGCGGACGGACGCGCGGAACGAGCAGTTTCTGCGCTGCCTGAAGGCGGAACCCACCGGCGGCCTGCACATCAACGCCAGCAAGTTCGCCGTGCCCGTGTACGATGTGGACACGGGAACGCCCCGGCGCCGCGTGCACCAGCGCGCGACAACGCCGGAGCAGCAGGCAAAGTCCGTTACGCGAAACCGCGAGTTCCGGCACGGGCCCGGCTTCGGGCCGGAGGCGCCGATTCCCGATCACGCGGTTCCCGACCCCGCGGGGGACGCGCACGCGGCGTTTGTGGACTGGGAGCGGGGCGTGGCGTGGGACATGTGGTGGGCGGCGATACGGGAGGACGGAAGCTGGGAATCGGCGACGGGAATGATGTACTCCATCGACGGGCCGGGGGTGTTCGAGCCGGCGGGGCCGGCGGTGGAGACCGGCGACTCGATCCATTACCACGGGCCGAGCCGGGCGGCGGGGGTGCCGTTGATCGCGGGCCTTGCGTTTTACGGCGAGGTGGTGTCGGGGCGGATCGAGCACAAACTTTCGTTCGCGGCGCGGCACAACGCCTACCAGGAGTTCACCTATCCGGCGCGGTGGACCGATGGCCGGTTCCCGGGCGGGCTGCCGGAGGGGTGCGTGGTGCAGTTGGACCCGGACCTGGACCTCGGCCGGTTCGATCTCAATCCCGGCGCGCGCACCATCTGCCGGGCGTTGCAGGAGTACGGGATGGTGAACGTGGACGGCGCGGCGGGGACGTGCGTGTACGCGGAGTGGGTGGGATGGGATCCCGCGCGATCATGGAAGCAGTGGTTTGACGAGGACGAACTGAAGCAGATTCCGCTGGACCATTTCCGCGTGGTCGAATTGATGCCGGTGACCGCGCGCGGCGACGGGCGGAAAGGGTTGAAACTCGAGCTGCCGTGGTGATCCGGACGCTTTGGGGATTTCCCGTCCGGCCCGGGACGCAGGCAGGCCGTCCCCGACTTTGGCGCGGGTTCATGGGGAGTGCGGTGGGAAGGCCTTTGGCCGCCACACCGCTTTGGCGCGGGGGAGGGGTTCCGGTTCACGGGCACAGCGTGCCAAAGCGGTGTCGCCGCTTCGCTCTGCCACCGCGGTCCAAATAGGCCTCTGGCCGCCACACCGCTGTGGCACGGGGACGGGGCTGGTTTCTTCGAGAGGCGGCTCGGCGACAGGAGTGTCGCCGCTCCCAGTGGGGGCGGTGTCGCCGCTGCGCTCTGCCACCGCAGTCCAAAGCGCCACCGTTCCTCAGGCGCGGAAAAGCTGGCCCATTTTTTTGCCGAGTACGCGGCTGGCGATGCCGAGGCTGGCGGCGAGCAGGAGCATGGCCAGCACGCCCAGGGCGCAGGCGAGGGAGGCGGCTTCGGGATTGGGCCGTCCCAGAAGTTCGTAGATGCCCTTGGTGATCGGGGCGAACCGGCTTTCCATGGCCAGGATCAGGCTGTCGCTGACCTCCAGCATAGCGAAGGAGAAGGTGAGGACCGTGCCGGCGACGAGGTTCGCCGCGATGAGCGGGATGGTGATCCGCCGGAGGGTGGTCCAGCGGGAGGCGCCGAGGTTCAGCGAGGCCTCCTCCAGCGACACCGAGGTTTGTTGCAGGCCGGCGTAGGCGGCGCGGACGATGTAGGGCAGGCGGCGGACGGAATAGCTGATGACCAGCAGGAGCGTCGGGTTGGTGCGGGGATTGAGCCAGGGGATGTCGAGGTTGAACGCGGCGACGTAGCCGAAGGCGAGCACAAGCCCGGGCAGGGCCAACGGCAGCATGGCGATGGCGTCGAGGGCGGCCTTGCCGAAGAATTTTTCGCGCGCGAGCAGCCAGGCGATGGCGACGCCGAGGATCAGGTCGAGTCCGGCGCTGGCGACGGAGTACACCAGCGAGTTGCGGATGGAGGACGCCGTCACGTCATGGGTGAAGACCTCCCCGTAAAACGCGGTGGTGGTTTCGGTGGGGAGGATGGTGAAGAACCAGCGTTCG
This sequence comes from uncultured Verrucomicrobiales bacterium, assembly GCA_964435495.1. GTDB lineage: Bacteria > Verrucomicrobiota > Verrucomicrobiia > JADLBR01 > JAIBCM01 > CAYSZK01. The sequence goes on along the minus strand of CAYSZK010000072.1, from coordinate 16,552 downwards.
GCGAAGGAGGAAAGGATGACGCCAAGATGGGGCAGGACCGCGGCGAAAAGAAGCGCGCCCACGCCGAGGGCCGCGAGCCAGCCGGCCGGGCCGCGGAGTTCCGTCTGGGTCTCGTGGGAGGCGGCGCGGCCCATCATGGCATAGGAGCCGGAGCCGCCCAGCGCGCGCCCGGCGAGGAAAAGAACGGTGACCAGGAGCAGCGTGAGCACCACAAGGGCGTACCCGGCGGGGTTGGTGGCGGTCTCGGTGGACGCGGTGAAAATCTGGACGGGCACGGCGGCGCGGAAATCGAAGATGAGCGGCGTGCCAAGGTCGGTGAACGCGGCGATAAACACGATGCTGCACCCGGCGAAGATGCCGGGCATGGCCAGCGGGATGGTGACCGTGCGCAGGACGCGAAGGGGATCGGCGCCGAGGTTGCGGGCGGCGTCGCGGAGGGAGGGATCGATATTGGCGAGGGCGGCGGCGGTGGAAAGATAGAGGATCGGGAAAAGGTGGAGGACTTCCATCAGGATGATGCCGGCGAAACCGCCGGCGCCGAACCAGTCAATGGGCGTTTCGATGGGGACGAGGCCGGCTTTGTCGAGGAGCAGGTTGATCGATCCGAAGCGGGCGAAGAAATGTTTGATGCCGATGGCGCCGACAAACGGCGGGAGGATGAGCGGCACGAGCATGGCGGCGTCGAAAAACCGGCGTCCGGGGAACGTGCAGCGGTTGAAGAGCAGCGCGAGCGGCAGGGCGAGGGCAAGCGCAACGCCGGTGGTCCAGCAGGCGATCAGCAGGCTGTTGAAGAACGAGGCGCGGGCGACTTCGTTTTCAAAGACCAGGCTGAAGAACCGGAGCGTGAACCCGGTGGAACCATCGGCCTGTTCGAGGAGAAAGGCGCCCCGGAGAATGTGGAAAACGGGATAGAACAGGAACAGGCCGAAAAACGCCCAGAGCAGCGCGAGGAGAAGGTACTTTTTCACGGGGGAAACGCGAGGACGTGCTCGGGCGGAACGCGGAACCGGAGTTTGTCGCCGGGGCGGGCGGGGGCGGGGGACCAGGCTTTGAAGCGGGTGTTTCCGGTGGTGAGTTCGAGGACGACTTTGTTGCCGAGGTAGGTGGCGGATTCGACTTCGGCGGTGTGGCCCTCGCCGCCGAGCAGCACGCGTTCGGGCCGGAAGCCGAAGGGTCTGTCCGCGGGGGCGTTGACGAGCCCGGCCATCGGGCTGCCGGGGTCGAAGAGATTGATCTCCCCAATGAACGAGGCGACGAAGGGGGAGTTGGGTTTGTCGTAGATGTCGGCGGGCGCGCCGGTCTGGCGGATGACGCCATCGTGCATGACGGCGATGCGGTCGGCGAGCGAGAGGGCCTCCTCCTGGTCGTGGGTGACGTAGATGGCGGTGGTTTTCGAGGCGGCGTGGATGCGCCGGATTTCGTCGCGCATTTCGAGGCGGAGTTTGGCGTCGAGGTTGGAAAGCGGCTCGTCGAAGAGCAGGACGTCGGGGCGGACCACCATGGCGCGGGCGAGGGCGACCCGCTGCTGTTGGCCTCCGGAAAGCTGGGCGGGCTTGCGGTCGCGGAGATGGTCCATGCGAACCTGGGCGAGGGCTTCGCCCACGCGGCGGCGAAGTTCGTCCCCATGCACGCGCCGGACGCGGAGGCCGTAGGCGACATTCTCGAAGACGGACAGGTGGGGCCAGATGGCGTAGTTCTGGAAGACGAGGGCGGTGTTGCGCTGGTTCGGGGGGACGCGGTTCATGCGGCGTCCGGAGAACTCTATACTGCCGTCGTCGGGCGGAAAGAATCCGGCCACCATCCGCAGGATTGTGGTCTTGCCGCAGCCGGAGGGGCCGAGCAGGAAGAACATGGCGCCGTTGGGGATGTCGAGAGAGACGCGGTTGACAACGGTGGTGTTGCCGAACCGTTTGACGATGTCGCGGAGGGTGACGTTCATGGGGAATCAGGGATGGGCGGGGAGGGCCGGGGCGCCCATGGCGGGGATGAAACTGCGGCTGCGACCCATGACCGGGAGGATGTAGCGCGCGCGGCGCGGAGGTCGATGGGAAAAGTTGGGGGGACAGGCGCGGCGGAGCCCTGGCCCCGGTTCGACGGCGTGCCCGGTCCTGTGTTCGGCGTTGCCACGCGGTGTCCGATCCAGAGGCCGGCCCCGGCAACATCAATCATGGGGTCTGGCCTTGGGGGTGCGAATGTCAGTTGGCGCCGGGGGCGTTGGATTGGCGGAGTTCCGCCAGGCGCTTGAGGGCGTCGCGCTGCCAGCGATTGAGGAGGGCGGTTTTGAGGTCGGGGCGTTTCCAGTCGGTGCTGGCGAGGCGGAAGAGTTCTTCCTCCCCAAGCGGCGGGGTGGTGAACGCCTCGATCCCCGGGCCGGGTTGCGGGGAGGCGAGGATGGCGTTCCAGGCGCGTTTGACCTCGGGATGGATGTCGATGAAAACGGCGCCGAGGAGGCCGGCGAGGATGGAACGGCGCGCGGCGCCTTTTTTGGGATCGTATTGGAAGTCGAAACGGCCCTGGAACGGGTTGGTGCGGATGGGGGTGATGCCGGCGAGGCTGGTGTAGAGGGCGGGGATGACGCCGAAGCGGTTGATGTCGTAGCGGGTGGAGCCGCCGGGTTTGCCGCGGGGCAGCATCCAGAGGGATTGGCCGGCGGGGGAGAGGACGAACTCCAGGAAGCGGGAGGCGGTTTCGGGGTTGGCGGGGTTTTTGAGAAGGGCGATGGCGTCGGGGTTGATGGCGGTGACGCCTTCGGGGAGGATGAAGGTCATGGCATCGGCGCCGACGTGGCCGACCTGGGTCCAGCCATAGACGTCGATGGCGAGGGCGTAGGCGACTTCGCCGAGGGCGGCCTCCTTGGGCGGGCCGGCGCCGTTGGTGAGGAAGGCGCGGTTGTTGCCGCTGATGCCGGCGAGGATGCGCCAGCCGCGGTCCCAGCCGTAGGCTTGGAGGATGATTTCGTACATCGTGAGGACCGAACCGCTCTGGCGGGGGTCGCCGGCGCTGATCCAGCCTTGCAGCTCGGGCCGGGCGAGGTCGGCCCATTCGCGGGCCACGGGAAGTTTGAGGAGGGCGCGGATGCGTTCGTTGGTGAGGATGCCGAAGCCGGAGAGGGCGGCGCCGAACCATTGGCGGCCGGGGTCATAGACGGGGAATCCGCCGATGCGCGGGGGGATGGCGTCGAGGATCGGAGCGGGCGGGTCCCATCGCTGGAGGAGTCCGGCATCCTTGAGGTCGAGGAAGGGATCGACGCCGCCGCCGTACATGATGTCGATGCCGATGCCGCCGGGGCGTTGCTGGAATTCGGACTTGAGGAATTGGATGATGGCGGAGGTGCCGCCGCCGATCTCGCGCCAACGGACGGTGGCGGGTTCGTTGTAGCGTTCGCGGTGCCAGGCGTCGAAGGCGCGGGCGGTTTCGTGTTTGATGCCGTCCCAGTGGGGGGAGATGACCACGACTTCGTTGGCGGCGGGGCACGTGGCGGCGGCGGCGAACGCCGCGGCGGCGAGGAGGGGGAGCCCGCGACCCATGATGGTGGAGGGTGTAGCGGATGGGCACGGGAGGTCGAACGAAAAAGGCGGGCGGAGAGGATGATTGACGCGGGGCATTCCGGGGTATAGAAGGGGTGGAGGCTTGGCCGATCCCCCCATTTGGGCGGACGGAGGGGCCGAGACAGGAGGGCGGCGATGAAACAGGGAGCGGACGGGCAGGGCGCATTTGGGCGGATGCGCGGGACGAAGCGGGCACTTCTACTATTGGCGGCGGTATGCGCGGCGCTGGGCGTGCCGTGGGCGGCGCGGGCCCAGGAGCGGGTCACGATTGTGGGATCGGACACGATGCTGATCTTGAACAACGAATTGGCGTCGGCGTTCCAGAAGGAGAATCCGAAGGTGAAGGTGGACGTGTCGGGCGGGGGCTCGAGCGTCGGGCTGCGGGCGCTTTTAGAGGGGACGGTGGACTTGGCGGCGTCGTCACGGACCATGACGATGGCGGAGGTAGAGGCGTTTGCGCAGCGGCACGGGGGCCGGCGGCCGTGGCGGATTGTGGTGGCGTTGGACGGTCTGGGGATTTTCGTGCACGACAGCAATCCGGTGGGGCAGCTGACCCTGGAACAGTTGCACGGGATTTTCAGCGGGAAGTTGAGGAACTGGCGGGACTTGGGGGGCGCGAACCGTCCGATCCATGTCTATACGCGCGACCGGCAGTCGGGCACGCGGGAGGTGTTGAAGGAGCGGGTGTTGGGGAAGGAGGAGATCATGGAAGAGGCGCACGAGGTTTCGACCACGGCGCTGATGATGGCGGCGGTGTCGCGCAGCCAGGGGGCGATCGGGTACGGGGGGATCGCCTATTCGCCGGGGGCGCGGATCGTGCGGGTGGTGGCCGAGGCGGGCGGGCGGGCGCACCTGCCTTCGGCGGAGGAGGTCGCGGCCGCGACCTATCCGTTGAGCCGGCCCCTCCAGTACTACGCGAATCCGGCGAAGGTGGCGGGCGGGGCGGAGCTGTTTTTGCGCTGGGCGCTGAGCGGGGCGGGGCAGGAGGTGGTGAAGTTTGTGGGTTATTTTCCGGTGACGGGGAGCGTGCTGCGGGTGGGAGGCGGTCCGGCGCCGGTGAAACTGACGGCGGCCAACATGAAGGAGCATGGCCTTGTCATGGCGGTCCGGTACGATCAGGTGCCGCCTGGCGGCGAAGGCCAGGCATGGATCGAGAGTCATGTGACGGTGGACGTGGAGTTCGGCCCGGACGGCAAGGCGGCGCGGGACCTGGAAGCGGTGCGGGTGCGGGTGGGGGACTCGGTGGACGCGCCGCTGGAGGTGGCGCGGGACGATACAGGACTGGTTCGCAGCGCGCGTTTCCGGGTGCGTCCCACCTTGGTGTCGGAGACGACGATCCTGTTGGAGATGAAAGGGGCCGAAGCCAAACCCGGCACGGTGTTCGAAGCGCGGCTGGCGGATTTTGAGAGCGGCGAGTGACGGCGGCGCCCGCCGGGGCTAGCAGCCTGTCGGACTTACCCCGTGGGTGGCGTTGCCGCCGGAGGACGGCGCCGAGGACGCGCTCCCGGGTCAGCCCGGCATGGTGTCGTCCAGAGCGGCGAGGAGGGGCTTGAGCGTTTCGACGGTTTCGTCGCCCATGTTGCTGATGCGGAAGGTCTGGCCCTTGATTTTGCCGTAGCCGCCGTCGAAGGCCATGCGATGGCGGTCGCGCAGGCGCTTGATCCAGGCGGCGACGTCAAGGTTTCTGGTGTTGCGGACGCAGGTGAGCGCGCGGGATTCGAAACCGGGTTCGGGGAAGAGCCCGAAACCGCGGTCGCGGGCCCAGGCGCGGACGAGATCGCTGGTGGCGCGGTGGCGGGCGTGGCGGGCGGCAATGCCTTCGGCGAAAATTTCGCCGAGCTTCTGTTCGAGGGCGTGGATATGGGCGATGGAGGGGGTGGAGGGCGTCATGTTCTCGGCGCCGTTCTTGGCGAACTCGAGAAAGTCGAAGTAATAGCCGCGGTTGGGGACGGACTTGGCGCGTTCGAGGGCGCGCTCCGACAGCGCGAAGAGGGCGAGGCCCGGGGGCAAGGCCAGGGCCTTTTGCGAGCCTGTGAGGAGGACGTCGATGCCCCAGGCGTCGAACTCAATGGGCACGACGCTGAAAGAGGAGACCGAATCAACGATGAAAAGCGTGTCCGGGAAACCGCGCATCACATCGGCGAGATCGGCCAGCGGGCTCATGGCGCCGGTGGAAGTTTCGTTGTGGATGAGCGTGACGGCGTCGAAACCGCCGCCGGCCAGGCTGGCGCGCAGGAGATCGGGCGTGATGGGTTTGCCCCATTCGACCTGGCATTTGGTGGCCTCGAACCCGCAGCGCAGGGCGACGTCGTGCCATTTGTCGGAGAAGGCACCCTTCATGCAGATCAGGACGCGTTTGCGGACGAGGTTGCGAAGTGCGGCCTCCATGACGCCCCAGGCGGAGGAGGTGCTGAGATAGACGGGCTGGCGGGTGGCGAAGATCTCGCGCAGGCGCGGTTGGATGGCGGCGTAGAGGTTTTTGAAGTCCGCGGAGCGGTGGCCGATCATGGGTTTGCAGAAGGCCTGGAACGTGGCGGGGGAAACCTCGACGGGCCCAGGGATGAAGAGTTTCACGTGGTCCATAAAGGGGGAATTATAGCGCGGCGCGGGCCGGGGGGAAGGGGCAAGTGCGGCGCCCCTTTGCCTTATTGCCTCGTTGCCGCCGCTTGGGGCGAAGCTCTGGAGCGGCGCCTACCGCCCTAGGAGTTCCGCGGCGGCGGCGCGCACATCGCCGGCGCGCATCAACGTTTCCCCGACCAGGATGGCGTCGGCGCCCGCGGCCCCCACTTTTTCGACGTCGGCGCGGGTGCGAATCCCGCTTTCGGATACCAGCACCACGTCGGGGGGCGCCTCCTCGGCCAGCGCCACGGTTGTGTCCAGGCTGACCTCGAAGGTTTGAAGGTTCCGGTTGTTGATTCCGATCAAGTCGGCGCCCAGGTCGAGCGCGGCGTCCATCTCCCGGAGGTCATGGACTTCGATGAGGACATCGTATTGCAAATCCCGTGCCTCCTCGTACAGGGCGCGCAGCTCGTTCGGCGCCAGGCCCGCCACGATCAGCAGCACACAATCGGCGCCGCAGAGGGCGGTTTCCCAGAGCTGGTGCCTGTGCACAATGAAATCCTTGCGCAACACCGGCAGGTTGACGCGTTCCCGGACGGCCTTGAGGTCGGTCAGATGCCCCTGGAAGAAGCGTTCATCGGTGAGCACCGAAAGCGCGTGGGCGCCCGCGCGCTCATAGGCGAGGCCCTGTTCGACGGGGTTGAAATTCGGGGCGATCAACCCCGCCGATGGGGACGCCTTTTTGACCTCTGCGATGAGGGCCATCCCCGAGGCGCCCTCAAGCGCGGCGCGGAAACCGCGGAAATCGTTCCGGGCCAACGCGGCTTTGCGGAGGTCCTGGGCATGGATTTCCAAGCGGGCCGCCTCCTGGCGTTTCCAAGCCATGATTTCGTCCAGTTTGTTCCGGAAAGGCATGCAAACCGTGTAAGGGAAGATTTCCGATTTTCGAGTTTGGATTTTTGAATTCGGGCCATGTTCCCCCAAGGCCAGGCCTTTGGCCTTCCCGTTCGAGGAGCGGGTCTTCCGGTGCTTCCACATGATCCGGGCGACCTGCGGTCCGGAAGTGGTGACGCTGGCGGTGTTGGCGGACCTTGACGCGGAGTGGAACCCGGCGGAATACCGGCACGAACGGCTCGGCTGCGAAGTGCGGTTCCGGTATCCGTGCTGCAAGCTGCTGGAGATTCTGGCGCGGCTGGAGGGGGACGATTCGATGAAGTCCCGGAGGGTCTGCGCGAAGGCATAGACAGCATTCGCGACCCCGCGCGCCTCCGCGAGTTGCTGCGTGCGGCGGTCCGCGCCGCCGACTTGGCCGCGTTTGCCAAGCCGTTGTAACGCGCGGGGCGCCGCCGATCCGTGCCGGCTCCGGCCCGCGGGTGGCCTTGAAAAAATGTCTGGCATAAGGTTGCCTCCGCGGGCATAGAACGGGCTTGTGAACTGCGCCGAGCGCACCGTTGAGTCCGTGGCCGTTCTCGACCTTTCGGGCGAGATTGATCTCCAGTCCTCCCCCCGCCTCCGGGAAATCCTACAGATTCGGGCCAAGGCAAAAACTCCCGCTCTGCTGCTGAACCTGTCCGGGGTGAGTTATCTCGACTCTTCGGGCCTGGCCACGCTCATCGAGTATTTTCAAACTTCGCGCGCCCATCAGGGCAGGCTGGCCCTCTGCTGCCTCACCCCGCGCGTCCGCTCGGTCTTCCAGGTAGCCCGGCTCGACCAGATATTCGCCATCCACCCGGACGAGGCGGCCGCGCTGGCCGCCCTCCGTTGAACCCCGCCCCGACGCGTGCGCGAATACTTCTCCATCCTGGGCGGCGCCCTGTATTGGATCGTCGCCGGCCCGTGGCGTGGCAAGCCGGTCCGCGCCGCCCACGTCTGGCGCCAGATGGTCGTCCTCGGCGTCCGCTCCATCCCGATGGTGGTGCTCCTTTGTTTCTTCATGGGCCTGGTGCTGGCGATGCAGGCCGCCTACACCCTGGCCAAGCTCGGCGCCGAAATCTACGTCGCGACCCTTGTGTCGGTTTCCTTTTTCCGCGAGATCGGACCGCTGCTGGCGGCCATCGTTCTGGCCGGGCGCTGCGGCTCCTCGATGACCGCCGAACTCGGCACCATGAAAACCTCCGAGGAGATCGAGGCCCTCGAAGTGATGGCGATCAATCCCGTCCGCTACCTGGTGTCCCCGCGGCTTCTGGCCACGATCCTGATGATGCCGGTGCTCGCGATTATCGCCAACGTCACGGGCAACCTCGGCGGCTGGGTCATCGGGACCGCGTCCCTGGGCATCAGCTCCGACATGTATATATCGCGCTGCATCGACGCGCTTGTCCTCAAGGATTACCTCACCGGCCTGTTCAAGGCCGGCGTCTTTGCCGTGCTCGTATCGACCCTGGCCTGTTACTGGGGCATGACCGTGTCCGGCGGGGCCGAAGGCGTGGGCCGTTCCACCACGCAGTCCGTGGTTTCCTCCCTGATCGCCATCCTGACCGCGGACGTGCTGCTCACCGCCATCTTTTACTTCCTCTGATCCGCCATGAAACCCGCCGCCCCTCCAGGACCGCCGCCCGCCGCCGAAGACGTCGTGGTGGTGCGCGATCTGGTCCGTTCCTTCGGCCCGCGGCGCGTGCTCGACGGCATTTCGTTCACCGTCAAGCGCGGGGAGGTGCTGGTGATCATGGGAGGGTCGGGCTGCGGCAAGAGCACCCTCCTGCGCCATCTCATTGGCGTGCTCAAGCCCGACTCCGGCGAAATCTGGATCGAAGGGCGCGAGATCACCCGCATGAACGAGGAGGACCTTACCGCGGTGCGCCGCCGGTTCGGCATGCTGTTCCAAAGCGGCGCCCTGCTGAATTCCATGACCGTCGGCGAGAACGTCGCCCTGCCCATCCGGGAGCATTCCCAGGTGGATGACCAGATCGCGTCGCTGATCGTCAAGATGAAGCTCGAGCTGGTCGGGCTCACCGGGTTCGACCATCTGCGCCCCTCGGAAATCTCCGGCGGCATGAAAAAGCGCGTCGGCCTGGCCCGCGCCATCGCGCTGGACCCTACGCTGCTCTTTTCCGACGAACCGACCTCGGGCCTGGACCCGGTCATGACCGCCGTGGTGGATACGCTCACGCAGGACCTCTGCCAGAAGCTCGGCATGACGGCCGTGGTCGTGACCCACGACATGGCATCCGCCTTCCGGATCGCCTCCAAGATGATCATGCTTTTCCAGGGGCGCGTTGTCGCGGCCGGCACGCCCGCGGAAATCCGCGCGCTGGACAATCCGGTTGTCAAACAGTTCATTAACGGCGAACCCGACGGCCCCATCCCGTTGCGTCTCTCCGAGGACCATTACTTGAAACACCTCATCGGCTAGAACCCCAACCCCCCTCCCCACCATGAACAAATACCAGGACCAGTTGATCGCCGGATCGGTCGTCGCCGCATGCCTTGCGGTCGGCCTCATCCTCCTCGCCGCCATTGGCAAGTTCAACGTCGGCGCCAAGCACCGCGAAATCACCATCGACTTCGGGCGCGTGGACAACGTCAAGGCCGCCGTCACCGAGATCAAGCTCGCGGGGCTGCCCATCGGCAAGGTCACCGGCGTGCGCATCCTCCCGCCGGAGGAACGCGCCAACCTTGGCGACTCCAACAAGAATATCCGCGTCACCGGGCGCATCGACACGCGCATCGTGCTGTCCACCAACACCACCGCCTCCATCCGCCAGGCCAGCCTCATGAGCGAGCATTTCATCGAACTCAGCGCGGGCATGCCCGGCGACGGAACGCTTGCCGAGGGGGCCATCATCAACGGCCTGAGCCCGGCCGGCGTCGGCGACCTTCTGGGCTCCGGCGGCGCGGGCGCGCTCATGGCCAACCTGCGCGACACCACCGAAAGCCTCAAAGGCACCATGGCCAACCTCAACCTCAAAATTCCCGGTGTCGTCAACAAACTCGATTCGGTCCTCGCCAACGCGGACAAACTCATGGGCGACCTCTCCTCCGAAGAGACGCGCGAACGGCTCACCGGCGCCATCGCGAATCTCAAAACAATGTCCGACAACCTCAAGATTGTGACCACGCACGCCAAACTGGTCACCGCCACCCTCGCCCAGCGCCCGTGGCGCGTGCTGTTTGGCGGCGAACCCAATAAACTGCCCAGCGAAGACCAGATCCTCCGCTCGAACAAACCGGTGCCCGTGAAACCCGCGGAGGGAGTCCGCTGACGAAACGGCGGCGCCCCCACCGCCGTCCCAAGGGCACGACAACTCCACCACGCCTCCGCATGTTCCTTCGCTCACGCATCCAGCCGGGCCGCCTCAGCTCCGGCCCAATCGCATGACCGCTCCCGGTCCCCATCCCGATCCGGCGGCGGACGCCCAGGCGCGCCTGGAGGCGTTCCTCGCCGCCGCCCGCGCCATCGGCGGCGCTGGCGATCATGAGACGCTCATCCGCGAGATTCTGGCGGCGGCCACCGCGGTCATGAACGCCGAGGCCTCCTCCGTCTTCATCCCCGATCCCAAGGCGGGCGAACTGGTCATGTACGCCCCCATCGGCTCCCACGCCAGCCAGCTCCAGTCCATCCGCATCCCCGACGACCGCGGCATCGCCGGCGCCGTCTTTCACTCCCGCGAACCGGTCAACGTCCCGGACGTGACCAAGGACCCGCGTTTCTTCGGTGGCGTGGACCGGAAGACTGGCTTTGTGACGCGGTCGATCCTTTGCGTCCCGATCCTGCACCAGGGGGAAGCCCTCGGCGTGCTGCAAATCCTCAACGCCCGGAGCCGCCCTGGATTCTCGGACGCCGACCAGATATTCTTTGAAGGTTTCGCCGGCCTGGTCGCCAGCATGGTCGTCCGCATGCGCGCGGAGGAACAGCGCCTCTCGCAGAAGCGCATCGAACAGGAGCTCGCGTTCGCCCGCGAGATTCAGCGTTCCTTCCTGCCGTCCTCGCTGCCCGCCGCCTCCTGCGTCCGCCTCGCCGTGTCCTACGAACCCGCGCGCGAAGTCGGCGGCGACTTTTATTTCGTGGAGGAATGCTCCGGCGGGCGCGTCCTCGTGGTGGCGGCGGACGTTTCGGGAAAGGGCATGCCCGCCGCGTTGACCATGGCTCGGGCCACCGCCGAACTGCGCGTGATCGGCCAGGATTGCCTTGCGTTGGGAGAGTGGATGGGCCGGTTCAACCGCGCGGTCGCGCGGGGCATCGTCGCCGGGCGTTTCATCGGCGTTGGCGCGCTCCTCTTCGACCCAGGCGCCGGGGTGGTCCAGGTCTGCGCCGCGGGAATCCCGGAACCGCTCGTGCGCGAGAACGGCGCCTGGGCCAAAGCCGCGGTCACTCCGCAACTGGCCCTCGGCATCTTCCCCGAGTACGACTACCAGGCCGCCACGTTCCCCCTGGCCGCGGGAACGCAATGGATGCTGGTCACCGATGGGGTGACCGAGGCCCGCGACCGGGCGGGCACGGAGATCGAGGCGGACGGGGTCATCGCCTGCCTGCCCGCGGAAGGAGGCGCCTCGGCCTGCGTCCGCGCGCTCCGGGAAACCGTTGACGCCTTCGCTTCGGGCGCCAAGCCCCACGACGACGCGACCATCGTCGCGGCCGAGTACCGCGGCCCGGCGCCCGAGTCCGCGTGGTCGGTTCCGGCGGACGTGTGCGAGCTGGCGGGCATCCGGCGGCGGATCGAGCAATGGTGCGCCTTTGCGGGATTCCGCGACGAGGATACGGGCCTGATCGTGCTGGCGGTTGACGAAGCGGCCGCGAACGTCGTGCGCCACGCCTACGGACCGGGCCGGAACGGGCCGATCGATTTCCAGGTTGGCCTGGAGCCGGACAAGTTCACCATCACCCTGCGGGACTACGGCAAAGGATGCGACCCTTCGAAAATCCGGAGCCGGGACCTCGAGGATGTGCGTCCAGGCGGGCTGGGCGTGCATTTCATGCACACGGCCTTCAGCGAAGTGGAATACGTTCGCGCGGAACCGGGTACGTTGCTGACTCTGGCAAGGCAGGGGCCGTAACCCGCGCGGCATCACGCGGCCGCGGCCGGACAATTGTTGCGCCGGCCCATGGCGGGAGAATCCCGCCACGCATCACGGGCGCCAGGCCGGCCCGCACCGGACCGGAAAACAGTCGCGGTCCGTGCCTGCGTGTGGTTGAATCGCGGCCCTCGTGAAAATCGCATGTTCCACCTCCTTCCAGAAAGGCGGCCTCGACGCCGCCATGGGCCGCATCGCCGCGATGGGCTTCCCGTTCATCGACCTCATCGCCATAGGCGGTTGGGATCACATCCTGCCCCCGCGGCTTGCCGCTGATTTTGACGCCGTTGCCGGGGAGATCGAGCGTTCCCTCGCCCGCCACAAGCTGGTTCCCATCGCCATGAACATGGCCGTCCCGCACCCGCACCAGCGCCAGGATTCCGCCCAAAACCAGGCCCGCCTCGACCAGACCCGCGCCCTCTGCCGCCTGATGAACCGGCTCGGAATCGCGCGCGCCGGGTTCTACCCCGGGTACCGCGCCGACGGCTGCGATCCCGCGCGGGTGCTTGCGGACGCGGTCGTGACCTTCCGGGAGATGCGCGCGATTGGCGCCGAACACGGCGTGGTCATCGGTCCGGAGATTCACAAGGATACCCCGTGGGAAACGCCGGAGCAGGCCGCCACGCTCTTTGCCGCGATGCCCGAGATCACCGTCACCTGCGACCCGAGCCATTTCACGTGCCAGGGATTCCCCCGCGAAACCCTGCAACCGTTGATCGACCGCGCCCACCACGTCCACTTTCGCGGCGCCGCCCCCGGCAAAATCCAGTGCGCCCTCGCCGGGAACACCGTGGACATTCCGTGGATACTCGCCCGGCTCAAGGCGCACGGCTACGACGGCAACTGCTCGATTGAGTATCTCCCGAATTTCGAAGGGAACGTCGAGGAGGAAATCCGCGGAACCCGCGCCGCCATCGAGAAGGCGCTGTAGAACGGGCCGCCGGCGCCAGGCCTCAGGGGCCGCCGCCGCCAGGGTGGCTGGCGAGAGCGGCTTGCAAGCCCCGGGCGAGCGCCGCCTGGGTGAACGGCTTCTGGACGAACGCGGGCAACCCGTTGTCCCCCCCGGCAAAACGCGCCGCCAACTCGAGTTCGGTGTAGCCACTGGCAATCAACACCGCCACGTCCCGGTTCAACCGCCGCAGTTCGCGGAAGGTTTCCTCGCCGTCCATGTGCGGCATGGTCAGGTCGAGAAGCACCGCGCGGATTTCCGGCCCATGCTTGAGGAAGGTCTCCACCGCCTCCACCCCGTCCGCCGCGGTGAGCACATGGAAACCCAGCCGCTCGAGCATCGACCGCGCCACGGCGCGCACGCTTTCCTCGTCGTCCACCAGCAACAGGGTCCCCGCCCCTTTCCACTTCCCGGCCCCGGGTTCTTCCTCCAGCCCGGCGGCGCCGGCAACCCCGGCTTCCGCCGCCGGAAAGAACACGCGGAACACCGTTCCCTTGCCCTCCTCGCTGCGGACTTGGATCGCGCCCTTGTGCCCGCGCACGATCCCCAGCACCGCCGACAATCCCAGGCCGCGCCCGGTGAACTTGGTCGTGTAGAACGGTTCGAACAAACGCGCCCGCGTCCGCGCGTCCATGCCGCACCCGGTGTCGGCCACCTCGATCCACACATAACGCCCGGCGGCCGGCGGTCCGGATTCAAACGACTCCCCCGAAAGGTCCGCCGTGAACTCGGCTGTTCCCGTCGAAATGTGAATCGCTCCGCCGCGCTCGCCGACCGCTTCGGACGCGTTTACAATTAGGTTCATCACGACCTGCCGGATTTGCGCCGCGTCGCCGCGCATCGGCGGCAAGCCGGGGTCGAGATCGACCTTCAACACCGCCTTTTTGGAGAGGGACGCGTGGACCAGATGCAGCATCTCCCCGATCAAATCTCCCAGGTGGATCGATTCCACCACGAACCTGCCCTTGCCCGAATACGCCAGCATCTCCCGGCACAACGCGGCCGCGTGCCGGGCGGCCTTGACGATCTCCGACAGGCTCCCGCGCGCCGGCGACACGGGTGACAAATCCATCAAAGCCAGGTCCGCGTTGCCCAGGATCGACGTGAGGATATTGTTGAAATCGTGCGCGATTCCTCCCGCCAGCACGCCAAGGCTCTCCATCTTCTGCGCCTGCTGGACCCGCCGCTCCATCCCCAAACGCTCCCGCTCCGCCAGCTTGTACCCCGTGATGTCCGTGATGAATCCCTCCAGGGCTGCCGGCTCCCCTTCCGCCTGCCCGGCCACCCGGCCCCGCTCCCAAACCCACTTCTCTCCGCCGCCCTTCGGTTGAATCCGGTACTCCAGCTCAAATGGACCGGCGGACGCCACCCCCGCCTGGACCGCGTCCCAGACGGCCTGCCGGTCCTCCGCATGGATCAAGTCGCCGTACTCCACCTCGCCCATGTCCAGTAATTCCTCGGCCCGGTAGCCGGTCAAATCCAGGCAGCCTTCACTCACGAACACCATCGGCCACCGCGGCAGGTTCAGGCACCGGTAGGCCATCCCCGGCAGGTTGCTCATCAGCGTCCGCAGCCGGCGCTCGCTCTCCACCAGCGCCGCCTCCCCATGCCACCGCCGCAGAAACACTCCCGCCAGCGCCGCCACCGTCTCAAACGCGTTCCGCGCGGATTCCGGAACCGCCTCCGCCGTCCCCAACGCCGCCGCCACGCATCCCATCACCCGCCGCTCCTCCCGAATCGGCGCAATCAATACCCGCCCCCACTTTCCCCCAAGCTCCCCGGCGCCGTCCACAATCTCCGCAAACGGCCCCTCGATCGTCTCCCCCGCCGCGATCCGGTGCGCCAGCGCCGAGTGCCTTGGAAACCGGGCCATCGCCGCCCCCGACTCCCCGCCCATCCCGCGCGCCTCCCGCAAGACCAAGTCCCCGGTCCCCTTGTCCATCAGGTAAATCCCGCCCTTCCCCACCCCCGCCGCCTCCAGCGCCGCCGCGAGCACCAGCCCCAACGCCCAATCCAATCCTTCCGCGTCCCGCAACGCGCACACCAGGTCCCGCTCCATCCGCAACAACCGCTCCCCCTGCTTCCGCGCCGTGATGTCCCTCAACACGCAAACCGACCCCTCCCGGCGTCCCCGCCCGTCCAGAAACGGACGGCACGTCGCCAGATAATCGTCCCCAAACTTCCCGCAGCGCACTTCGAAGAAACGCGCCTCCCTCCCGCAATCACCGCCGCCGCCGCCCGCCCGCGCATCGCATGAGCCCCCGCAAATCTCGCACAAAAGTCCTTGAATCTTCGACGCGTCCATCCCCAGCTTCTCCTGGAATGCCCGGTTCGCCTGGACGATCCGCCGTTCCCGGTCCACCACGCAAATCAAGTCCGGAACCGAATCGAAGGTTCGTTCCCAGACCTCGGCCGACTGTTGCCTCGCTTCCCGCTTCCACCGGCGGCGGAAGTGCAGCCAGGCCAAGGCCGCCAGCGGCGCCACGCACAGCGCCGCCAACCCGAGGCAGACCGCCGGATTCCACGTCAATGCAACAGCCATCAGCACTCCGCAGCCTGGGGGACGAACTCGCCCCATGGACCTTGTGAAATATAATGTTCAACCCACAAGAACGCAATCTCCTTCCCGCACCCCGCGCGCGGCGCGGTTTTCGCGGCATGGCGTATTTGTGTTGGACGCCCACCAATTTCGCAGTAACGGTAATGCGGGATGACGATCACCTTGCTCAAGTCCAAGCTGCACCGGGCCCGCGTCACCGGCGGCTCCGTCCACTACGAAGGCAGCCTGACCATCGACCGCGAACTGCTGGATGCCGTCGGCATGCTCCCCTACGAACGCATCTTGGTCGGCAACATGTACAATGGCAAACGGTTCGAGACCTACGCCATTCCCGGCGAACGGGGAAAACGCGAGATCGTGCTCAACGGCGCCACCGCCCTCCTCGGCGAGGTGGGCGATCCGCTGACGATCATGTCCTTCGGCCAGTTCACACCCCAGGAGGCCGCCGCCCACGCGCCGCGCACCGCCACGCTCGACGAACAGAATGGCATCCTCCGCCGGTCCCCTTAAGCCGTCTAATTTGTTGGACTCCCGTTCCCGCTCCCCTTACCCTCCTCCCCGAAGTGATCAGAAGCGTTGCGATCCTGCTTCTCGCCGGAACCGCTTCCGCCGCCTTCGGCGCCTCGGCTGCGGAACGGGAGGACGCCCGCATTGAACGGGAACGGGTCCTTCGCGCCGCCGACCAACTCGATGTCCTGGCGCCCAAAATCGAACAACTCCACGCCGAACTCGCCACCCTGAAACGCGACCTCGCCGCCCTGCGCGAAGAAAACGCCGCCCTCAAAAAACAGGCCGCCGCCACCGAAGCCGCCCGCGCCACCGACCGCGATGCCATCCTCGACGAAGTCGCGCGCATGGTCGCCGCCCAACCCAAACCCGCGCCCCCGCCCCCGCCCCCGCCCCGCAAAGTCCCCGACCCCCCTG
>CAYSZK010000071.1:0-20979 GCA_964435495.1 uncultured Verrucomicrobiales bacterium | reverse complement strand
CCAGTCTCTGCGGCCCCCCATGGCCCAAAGCCAGGTGGGGGCCGCTTTTTTTTGGGAGGGGCTGCAAGGGTTGGGCGTCGCCCCGCGGGGCTGCGCCACTCAGGGCGCCATGATCACGGTTCCGAATTTGCTGGGATCAACGGAGTTGGCGCCGGTGCCCTGCCAGACGGTGACGGCTGGCTCGCCGGTTCCGTCATCGTCGATGTTCAAGACATCGAAGCCGATGACGGTGTTGGGCCCGAAATTGCGCACGCCGAAGTTCTTGGGTTCGATGCTGAACTCGATCAAGTAGCCGCCCTCCATCGCGCCCCCCTTGCAGCTAACCTGGTGGCGGGTGCCCGTGATGGACGCGTGGGCGTCCATTTTGCCATCAGGACCCGCTACTATTCGGCGGTCGTCGAAGTTGTAGGTGGCCTCACGGTTGTTGAGGCCGTCGATGTAAATCTCAACGGCATCCCGGCCCTTCGAAGCGCCCTGGACGGAGGCATCGAGCACGCGCACGGCGGCGTAAAGGCGGGCGCTCTTGTCCGTGTAGGCAACATCGAACTCGATGGTGTTGTCCGACTTCCCCACCACGGCCTTTTCGGCCTTGTTTGAGAATGACCACTCCCCGTCGCCCAGGCTTCCATCAATTTGCGGGGCTTTATCCGCCTTGCGCGCCAAAAGGACGGCGGCGCCCGCCGGGCCGACCTCAAGGGTGAAGGCCTTCTCCGCGGCCTCAGGTTTTGCGCCGTCGGAATCGGCCACGCGGACCGTGAAGGCAAAGGATCCCTCTTCTCCGGGCGATCCTGTAATCTCGCCGTCGGGGGAAAGCTCGAGTCCCCCGGGAAGGCGTCCCGCTGCATTGGTCCAGGTAAGAATGCCGTTGCCCCCTTTCGCCGCGAGCTGCGCGCGCAGAAATCCGCCGCGAGATGCCTTCGGCAGGACGGCGGTTGCGATCTCTGGCGCGGTGTCCGGGGCAATCGTGAGCGGAAACCCGCCGGAAACCGCCGCGCCCGCGGCGTCGGTGGCCTCCAGTTTCAGCGCCGCCGAACCGCCGGACGGCGCGGCGGCGGTGATAACGCCCGAGGCGGCGTCGATGGCGAACCCAGGCGCCGCCGCGGCGAGGCGCCAATTGTAGGGAGGCTTTCCAAAAGCCGCCAATACCTGGAACCGGTAGGGCTCGCCCTCCGTGGCCGGCTCGAGCGCCGGTGTGGCGATCTTGAGCGGTTCCGCGGAAGCCACCCCCGTGAGCGGGTGGGAGGCGACGGTTTCCCAGACGGTTTCCTGGATCACGCGGGCGAGGCTGTCGTCGATGGGAAAGTGGTCGTCGGACGAGTCCTTGACCCCATGATAGTCGCCAACGGGCAGGCCAACCGGGCTCGTTCCGAACAGGCAGGCGTAGAACGAGCAGCCGACAAGATAGGAGGCAACGTTGCTGACGTGGACGCCGTCGGAGTAAAGGTCCCACACCGTGCGATATCCGGGAACCTGTCCGGCGGCCATCTTCTGGTTCAGCAGGAAAAGGGCGTGGCCGGCTGGAATGAGGCGGACAGGCTTGGCAAGAATCTCGCGGTCGTTGAGGCCGAGGAGCAACATTTCGTACCGGTCCCGCAGTGACCCGCCCTTGTAACCCGTGATTCCCTTGGCTTCGAGCGCCTTGACCACGTCCTCATAGAGGTGATTGGGCGATCTCTCCCGCTTCTTTGCGAGGTCCGCTTCGGAAGCCGCCGCCTGGGGACCGGAAAAGAGCTTGTTCCAGTCGCGGGACCTTTTCCCCGGCCACTGGGCATAGACGAAAAGCTGGGTGTCCTTCTTCCTCCCGGCGATGAGCCCGGCGAACTTCTCCGCCGCGGCAAACTCCCCCTCAAAATCGCTGAACGGTTGGATTGTGACGGCGTCCCAGTCAAACTCCTTGAGTGCCTTCGCGTAAGGGCCGTAGGGCGGCTTTGTAAAGCCGTCTTCGGGATGGTCCCAGAGCCAACGAATCGGCGCGCCAGGGATCATCTGGCGGGCCCATTCGATCTTGCGGTTCTGCGATTCGCAAAGCTTGGCGAAGGCGTCGTACTTGAGCTCGTCGGTGAGGCTGTTCCCGAGGTAATAGACCCGGAAAGGCGCGTCCTCCGCGCGCGCAGGACAAAAAGATAGGAGAACCGCGGCGGCGGCGAGAGGCATGGGAATGATTTTCATTGCATGAAGCTACTTCGTAAACTTGCTCCGGTGCATCCTACACGAACCCGCCCCGCGGGTGACAGCGGGAATCCGCGACGAAACGCCGCCGGCAACAGCCGCCTGCTACCGCAACGGTACGGCGTTGCCGGATTCGCGATTTTTGAACCGCTCCAACTCCGCTTGCAGCTGGTCCGGCGAAAACCGCTTTCGCATGCCGGCGATGGCGCCGGCCGCGAGTTGGTCACAGCGCTCATTGTCCGTGTGGCCCGCGTGCCCCTTGAGCCATTTCCAGGCTATGCGGTGGGGCGCCGCCGCCTGATCCAACGCGCGCCAAAGGTCGTCGTTCTTGACCGGCTTCTTGCCAGACGTCCGCCATCCCCGCCTCCTCCAGACCGGCAGCCACTTGGAGATGCCCTGCCGCAGATATTCCGAGTCGGTGAAAAACTCGACCTGGCACGGTCGTTTCAACGCGCGGAGCGCCTCGATCGCGGCCTGAAGCTCCATCCGGTTGTTTGTTGTGGCGGGCGCGCCTCCGCTGATCTCGCGAACGTGTTCGCCATAACGAAGCACCGCGGCCCACCCGCCGGGCCCCGGGTTGCCCTTGCAGCCACCGTCCGTGTGAATCACCACCTGCTTCATCAATTGCCACTCGCTACCATCGCCCGGCCCGGCACGCCAGCGCGGAAATGGCGCGAACTATGGTCCCGCGGGCAACGCAGCGCTGGTTTCCCGGCGGGCGGCGGCGCCCGTGCGTTTGCGGACTCCGGCTTTCGGCGGTAAGGTACCTTCATGCGCGCGTGGATTGTTGCGGGGGTTGCGGGGCTGGCGTTGGCCGGCGGGTTGCGGGCGCGGGCCGGGGAAGAACCGCCTCTCAAGACGCAAGCTGTAAACGTTTCCAAGGCGGACAAGGCCGAAGTCGAGGCGATCCTCAAGCAGGCGCTCGGGCCGCGCGGCAAGTTCGTTTTCCTGCAAGGCAACAAGACCGTGGTGATTACCGATGAGCAGGCGAATCTCGAGGCGGCGGCCGTCTTGCTCGGGTCCGTCGCCAATCCCGCGCCGGCGCCCAATGTGCGGGTCGTGGTCACATGGGCGGAGACGGACGACAGCCAGCGGACCGGCTTCGTCGCGGGCCGCGAACCGGTCCGGCGCCGGACGCCAGGAACCCGGATCGAGGTGGACCCTGTGGTGATTGACGTGCTGGGCCAGAGCAGTTCGACCAGCTCGATGGCAAGCCAGTTCCTGGTGTGCAAGAGCGGGGGCAGCGCGAGCCTAGCGGTCGTTCGGGACGCGCCGCTGCCGCAATGGGAATACTCGGAGGTGATTCTGGAGTACATTGGCCGGGAGGCGCGGCTGACGGAGATCGTGACGCCGGAGATTCGTTGGGAATCTCTCGGGACGCGCTTGAACATCCGCCCTGTGGTGCGGGACGACCTGATCACAGTCGAGGTGGCCCCGGAAATCTCCGGAACAGCGGGCGGCGATCGGCGAAGCGTCGTGCTGCGGAGCCTGGCGACAACCGTTACGGTGGCCAACGGCGCCGAGTTGTCCCTGGGAGGATTTTCGGCGGCGTCGGAGGAGTTCAACCGCGGGTTTTTTGGAAACGCCGAAGGCGGGACGCGCCTGTCGGGCGCGCGCGGCGGATCGTTCACGTTGCGGGCCACGATCGAGTGAAGGCTGGGGCGGAGGCGGTATTCGAGTTTCAGACGGTCCCGGCGGCGAATCATAAGCAGTTCTGAAACCGTAATAGCCGCACTGATAAGTGCTTGCCGGAAGGGGCGGGTTGGGGTCATGTTTCACCGTCACTGCATTTATGAGGAAGTTCAATGTCCGGTACGACCGCTGACCCAGGCCGCCCTTCGCACGAGGCCACCGGGCCCGCCGGGGCGCATGGGCACGGCAGTCACGGCTCCGGCGCCAACTGGTGGACGACGTATGTATTTTCGACCGACCACAAGACCATCGGCATTCAGTACGCGCTGACCGCGCTGCTGTTTCTGGTGGCCGGCTTCGCGCTGATGCTGGTCATGCGCTGGCAGCTTGCCTACCCGGGCCAGCCGATGCCGGTGATCGGGCAGTTGTTCGGAAAAGCAAACGCCGCGACGGGGCAGTTCGAGCCCTGGGTGATGTCGCCGGACGTGTACAACTCGTTTGGCGCGATGCATGGAACGATCATGGTGTTTCTGGCGATTGTGCCGCTGGCGTTCGGGGCGTTCGGCAATTTTGTTGTGCCGCTCCAGATCGGGGCGCCGGACATGGCCTTCCCCCGGATCAACATGGCCAGTTATTGGGCCTATTTCGTGGGCGGGGTGCTCATGCTCGTCAGCTTTTTCGTGCCCGGCGGGGCGGCCAAGAGTGGTTGGACATCCTACTCCCCGCTGGCGAACATAGCGGACACAGGCGCGCAATTCGATCCGGTGTGGAACGGGCAGACGCTGTGGCTCATCGGGATGGTGTTCCTGATCACGTCGTCGCTGCTGGGATCGGTCAATTTCATCACCACCATCATCCAGCTCCGGTGCAAGGGCATGACCTGGATGCGCCTCCCCTTTTTCGTGTGGGCGCAGTTGGTCACGGCCTTTCTTTTGCTGCTGGCGTTTCCGCCGTTGGAGGCCGCGGGCGTCATGCAGCTCATGGACCGGCTTGCGGGGACGAGCTTTTTCCTGCCGACGGGGCTGGTGGTGAGCGGCCAACCCTTGCAGGTGAGCGGCGGCGGCAGCCCGCTGCTGTGGCAGCACCTGTTCTGGTTTCTGGGCCATCCGGAGGTGTACGTTTTGATTTTGCCGGGCATGGGCATCGTGGCGGAGGTGATCGCCAACAACACCCGCAAACCCATCTGGGGCTACCGTTCCCTGGTGGTCTCAGCGCTCGTCGTCGGGTTTCTCTCGTTCATTGTGTGGGCGCACCACATGTACATGACCGGGATGGGCACCAAGGTAAGCGCCTTTTTCCAGACCACGACCATCCTGATCTCGGTGCCGTCGGTGGTGATCCTGAGCTGCCTCCTGATCTCGTTGTGGGGCGGGTCGATCCGGTTCACTGTGCCGATGCTTTTTGCCCTCGCGTTCCTGCCGATGTTTGGCATGGGCGGACTGACCGGGATTCCGCTGGCGTTCAACGCCGTGGGCCTGCTGCTCCACGACACCTATTACGTCATCGGCCATTTCCATTATGTCGTCGCGCCGGGCACGATCTTCGCGATGTTCGCCGGGATCTATCACTGGTATCCAAAGGCGACGGGCCGGATGCTGGACGAATTCTGGGGCAGGGTCCATTTCTGGCTCTCGCTGGTGTTCATGAACGGCATCTTCCTGCCAATGTTCGTCCAGGGCATGGCCGGCGTGCATCGGCGGTGGTATGACGGTGGCGGCACGTTCGACAGCCCGACGTGGGAGTCGGTGAAGCACGTGCTGCATTGGAACGAGAAGATGACCGCGGCGGCATTCCTGCTCGGCCTCGCCCAGATTCCGTTCATCATCAATTTCTTCTGGAGCCTGCGGCACGGAAGAAAGGTTGCGAACGACAATCCCTGGGAGGCGACGACGCTGGAGTGGGCCACGCCCACGCCGCCGCCGCACGGCAACTTCACCAAACCCGTGGAGGCGCATCGCGGCCCCTACGAGTACAGCGTGCCGGGCGCGCCGCGCGATTTTTCGCCCCAGTGGGAGAAGGACTGACCGGGCATGGAAATTCCCCACACTGTATCGGCCCGGCCCGACACCGGGCTTTGGAACGCGAAGATCGGCATCTGGCTGTTCCTGGCGTCGGAGGTGATGCTCTTCGGCGGGCTGTTCTCCGCCTACATCTTCCTGAGGCTCGGCGCGGAGGCGAACGGCGTGCTTTGGCCGCACGGCCTGCTGAACGTGCCGCTCGGCCTCGTCAACACCATCGTGCTGATCTCTTCCTCGATCTTTATGGTCCTGGCCTGGGCTTCGCTGAAACTCCGCGAATTCCGGAACTACAAAATCTGGATGGGCCTGGTCCTGCTTTGCGGCGTCTGTTTCATGGGCATCAAGAGTGTCGAGTACCTGGACAAATTCCACCACCACGGCGTTCTGCTAAAGGACGACCCCGCGGTTCTCGCCAGGTACCAATTGATGGGCCTCCAGCCTGTCGGTGGCAAGGAGATCACCGGCCACGTCCAGTCCGAGGACGCCGCCGGCATCGTGCTTGTACCCGATCCGCGCTGCCTGCCGGGCGCCCGCGGCCATGGCCACGGCAAGGCGGGCCACCACGCGGAACCGGTTACGATCGCCAAGTCCGACATCACCTGGTTCAGCGCCTTCGTGCCGCGGTACAGCTCGTATTTCGCGATCTACTTCACCCTCACAGGCCTGCACGCGCTGCACGTGCTCGGCGGCATGGTGGTGCTTGCCTACTTGTGGCTGCCGGGCGCGGCGATGTTCCGCACCGACCCCGAGCACCTCGCCAACCGCGTCGAGGTTGCGGGCCTGTTCTGGCATTTCGTGGACCTCGTCTGGATTTTCCTGTTCCCGATTCTGTATCTGCTTTGATGGAGTGGCGGCATGGCGGAAAACGTTGAAGACCTGCGGAAGCACATCCGGTTCTACATTGGAATCTTTGGCGCGCTGATCGCGCTCACGGTGTTGACGGTGGTGGTTTCGTATCTGCCTTTCAATGAGGCCGGGCACGTGGCTGTGGCCCTGCTGATCGCAACGGTCAAGGCGGCGCTGGTCGCCTTCTTTTTCATGCACCTTGCCTCCGAAAAGCGCATGATCTACCGCGTGCTGATTTTTGCGGGCGCCTTCGTGCTGGCGCTCGTTGTGCTGTCGTTGCTGGCCATGCACGACCATGTGAAAGTGTGAACCGCCATGGGACTGAAAACTTTCCATCTGATCTTCGTGGCGCTGGCCGTGCTGCTGGCGGCGGGCGTCGGCTTCTGGCGCTGGAAGGAGTGGCAGGCCGATCCGGCGCCGCTCAATCTTGCGTATATCCTTCTTGCCGCTTTGGTGGCACTGGGCCTCGCCGCGTATGGATTTGCCTTCCAGCGCAAGGCCAGGAGGCTCAATCTCAAATGAACGCGCGCCGCATGTTCCGGGCTTCCCTGGCCGCGGCCGCGCTTCTGGCGTCCGGCGCGCCGTTCGCGGGCGCGTGCTCCGTCTGCTTTTCGAACTCCCAGGGGCCGATCGCCGGGGCAATGAACGCCGCGATTCTCGCGCTCCTGGCGTGCGTGGCCGGGGTGCTCGCTTCGTTTGCGGCGTTTGTCATCCACCTGGCGCGCCAGGCGGCCCGGACCGCGGAACCGGACGGACCGCGGGCCGGAGGGTTGGAAGTGAAAGGAACCGGCCATGCCTAACTCCCTGAACAAACTGCTGGGCATTCACGACCCCGCGTCGGAACACGCGGTGCACATTGACCACATGCTGGAAATGTGCCACTGGCTGATGCTGTTGCTCTTTGTGGGCTGGATCATTTTCTTCGGCGTTTGCATCTGGAAATTCCGGCGCAGGAAGAATCCCGTCGCCAACTACCACGGCACCCAGTCGCACGTCTCGACGCACCTGGAATTCGGTGTTGTGCTATTCGAGGCGTTCCTGCTTTTCGGGTTTGCCTTCCCGCTGTGGGCCACCCGTGTCAAGGCCTTCCCGAAACCGGGCGAGGCCGTCGTCGTCAAGGCGGTGGCGGAACAGTTCGGCTGGAATTTCCATTATCCGGGCGCCGACGGAAAGTTCGGCCTTGGCCGCGCTTCCTTGGTTACCCCGCAGAACTCCCTGGGCTTGGACCCCGCCGACCCGGCCGGCGCCGACGATCTGGTCGTCCGCGGCGAGATGCATCTCCCCCTGCGGAAACCCGCCATTATCCATGTATCCTCCAAGGACGTCATCCACAACTTCTCGCAAACCCACTTGCGCGTGTCGCAGGACGCGATTCCCGGCAGTTCCATTCCGCTGTGGTTCACACCCACGAAGGAGGGGGAGTTCGAGATCGTGTGCGGCCAGCTCTGCGGCCTGGGCCATTACAGCATGAAAGGAATCCTCGTCGTCGATCCGGGCATGGACGAGTTCAACGGCTTCCTCAAGGAACAGGCGGCGTTGCAGGGCAAAAAGAGCGCCGCCCAATGAGGTCGCCGTCCGCCCCCCCGCCCCCCGTGAGGCGGTGGCCAGCCACGGAGGGCGCCCGGAACGCGAAGGAGGGCGGAAGCGACGGGAAAGAGGATTCTGGGACCGCCGCGATCGCGAGGAAAACCGGCCTTGGGCCATCCGCTCGCTGAAGGCGAATCGCGGCGCGGTCAGGCCTCCTCGTAATAGTCCAGTGGCCGGACCCAGATGTTCCGAAAACGGACCGGGTCGTTGTGGTCCTGCAATTGGAGCGGTCCCGCCGGCGGCTGGGGTTTGTAGCAGGCGAGTTTTTTGTGCATGGTCGGCCCCTGCAACTCCCGGTGGTACTGCACGACCACGCCGTTATGGATCACGGTCATGAATGCCGGGCGCACCAGCCGGTTGCCGTCGAAGCGCGGCGCCAGAAACATCACGTCGTACGTCTGCCATTCCCCCGGCGGACGGCACGCGTTCACCAGCGGCGGGTACTGGCCGTAAAGCGCGCCGGTGGTCCCGTCCGCGTACGTCGTGTTCTGGTAACAATCCAGCACCTGGATTTCGTAGAGGTTCATCAGGAAGACGCCGCTGTTGCCGCGTCCCTGCCCCTTGCCTTCGCCAATCACGGGCGCCGCCCATTCGACGTGCAACTGGCAGTCCCCAAAGTGCGCCTTGGTCAACAGGCTGCCGGACTTTGGGACAACTTCCATGCAGCCGTCCGCGACCTTCCATTTCGCGGGGCCGCCCTGGGCGCACTCCCACTGCGCCAGGTCCCGGCCGTCAAACAGCACGACCGCGTCGGACGGCGGGCGGCCCGGCTGCTCCCGCGTTGAGGCGGTGCCGGGATCCACAACTGGCGGCTGCGGGCGCCGTCCATCGTGAACCGTCCATTTCCCGCCGGGCAACAGCGGCGTATCTTCATGTCCCACACTCATTGGCTATCCTTTCAGGTTGAGGGTCGTTTCCGTCTCCAGACTGGCAGCCGGTCCACGACCCAAGAGGCGAACTGTCTCTGGAAAGGGGCGTCACGGCAAGCTTGCCAATCAGGCTGCCAAATGGCAGCATAGATACCATGAAACTGACATTGGATCGGATGGGCAGGATCGTGGTTCCCAAGCCGTTGCGGGAGCGGCTTGCCTTGAAGCCCGGTGATTCGCTGGAGGTGGCGCTTGAGCCCGACGGCCTGCGCCTTCGGCCGGTTGCATTGACTCCGGTCCTGGAGAAGCAGGACGGAATCCTGGTTTGCACAAGCGAGGTTCCGTTGGCCGCATGGGACCTGGGCAGGTTCATGGAGGAAGAGCGCTCGCGGCGGAGCCGCGAACTCGGAGGCATGTAAGGCGTGAAGGTTTCCTTCGACACCTCGGCGTTGGTGGCCGCTCTGCTGCGGCAGCATCCCCACCATGCGGCGGCCTTCCCGAGACTCAGAGCCGTGCACGCGGGAACGCTCGATGGGCATCTGGCCACGCATGGAATCGCTGAGTTATATGCCACCTTGTCCGCGATCCCGCTCACGCCACGGCTTGCGCCTGCGGACGTGGAGCGGTTGCTTGAGCAGTCGGTGCTCAAACATTTTCGACTGGTCCCACTGGGCGTGCGTGAATACCGGGAGGCGATGCGGCTTGTGGCGTCCCGCAATTTGTCCAGCGGGGCCGTCTATGATGCCTTGCATCTGGCGGGTGCAAGGCGTGCAGGGTGCGCCCGCCTTTTCACCCTGAACCTCCGCCACTTTCAGCCATTGGCGCCCGGGGATCCCATGATCGTCCAACCGTAAACCCGCGCACCCAGCCCGGGTTCGTCCTTGGGGTGAAACCGTCGCCGCGGGAAGCAACCCCGTCGGCCGGATACTGCGCGCGCCCGCCGCCTGTGCTAGGTTCCTGGCCCATGGCTGCCTGCTGCATTGACGGACCCGGGGATTGCGGCGCACCGGCGTCCACGCCGGGGGCGTGGCTGCGGCTCGGAATCGCCTGCGTTCTCGCCGGCCAGCTCATGGTGTTCGGCCTCGCGATGAACATCTCGCCACCCGAAGGCGCCGCCCGCCACGTCATCCACGCCTGCCTCGCGGCCGGGGCCATCGCGGTGTTCCTGCTCGCCGGACGGCCCATCGCCGTCCGGTCCTGGCAGGCGCTGCGGGCCGGGCGGGCCACCACCGAGCAGCTCTTCCTCCTCGGCATCACCGGGGCCTTCGCCGTTTCCGCCCGCGCGTCGTGGACGGGCCAGGGGGCGGTGTATTATGAAGTCGTGGCCGTCCTGGTGGCGATTCATACGCTGGGGAATCTTCTCATCGCCAGGCGGCGGCGCGATGCCGCCGCCGACGCCCAGGGCTTGCGCGCCGAGTTCGGCGAAGCTACGCGCGTGGGCGCGGATGGCCGCCTGGACCGGGTGCCCGTCGCCGTTCTCAAGCCGGGGGACCGCGTCTGGATCGCAGCCGGCGCGGGCATCCCCGTGGATGGCCGCGTCCTGGAAGGGCGCGCCTTTGTCCGGGAAACGCCGCTGACCGGCGAGCCATTCGCGGTCGTGCGCGCGGAGGGGGAACGCGTGCTGGCGGGGTCGTGGGCGGAGGACGCGGGATTGCTTGTGGAGGCGGAGGCGGTTCTCGGGGCGCGGCGCCTGGATGAGGTGCTGCGGCTTGTGGACGGCGCGCGCGGGCGGGCGTCGGCCTGGCAAAGGCTCGCGGACCGCGCGACTGGGTTCTTCCTGCCGTTTGTGGTGCTGGTGGCGGCGGGAACCCTGGCGGGTTGGTGGATGGCGGCGGGGCCGGACCGCGCGGTGTATAACGCACTCGCGGTGATTGTTGTGGCCTGCCCATGCGCGCTGGGCCTTGCCACGCCGTTGGGCGTCTGGGCGGCCATGGACGCCCTGGCGTGGCGCGGCATCGCCGTGACTTGCGGGAGTTTCATCGAACGCTGTGCAAGGGCGCGCACGGTTGTCTTTGACAAGACCGGAACGCTCAGCACCGGCCGGCTCGAACTCGCCGAAACGGTGGCCGCGGCGGGGCAAACCCCGGCGGAACTCGCGGCGCTGGGAGCGGCGGTGGAGAAATCCTTCGCGCACCCGGTTGCGGCGGCATTCGCGCCTTGGACCGGCGGCGGCGCGGCGCGGGAAGTCCGGACCATACCAGGGGTGGGCGTGGAGGGGAAAGTGGCCGTCGCGGGCAAGGAACGGCATGTCCGGGTGGGGAACTCCCGGCTGTCCGCGGAAGCCGGCGGAGAGGAAGGAAGGGCGCTGGTGGCAAGGGCATCGGCGCCTGGACCCGCGCGGGATTTGTTCATCGAGGTGGACAAGTGTTTGGCGGGCATGTTCCGGCTTCGTGAAGAGTTCCATCCCGCGGCGGCGGAACTGCCGGCGCGGCTGGCGGCGGCGGGTTTGGATGTGGAAGTGCTGAGCGGCGACCCGGAAGCGGGGCGGTTGGCGATGCGCCCGGCCCGAGTCACCGGCGGCCTGTCCGCGCGCGCGAAAGCGGACCGCATTGCGGCGCGCGAGGCGGCCGGGGAAAGGGTGTTGTTCGTTGGCGATGGCGTGAACGACGCGGCGGCCATGGGCGCGGCATCGGCCTCCGTTGCGGTGGGCGGCGGCGCGGCGCTGGCCGAGGCCAGCGCGCAGGCGTTGATCCGGCCCGGTGCCCTGGGCGCCTTGCCCGAGGCAATCGAGGTCTGCCGCGGGGTCGAACGCGTGTTGCGGGGGAATCTTGTGTTTGCGCTTGTGTACAATACGTGCGGGATGGGCTTGGCGGCTTCCGGCCACCTGCATCCCGTGGCGGCGTCGCTGCTGATGCTGGCGGCGAGCGCCACGGTGACGATCCGGGCGCTGGGTTGGAGCCCGCGGTTCCGTGAAACACTGGATGCCGGAGGGCGCCCCGCCCCCGCCCCCATCCCCGTCTCCAGCGCCGCCCCGGCCTGACATCCCCGGCCGCGCATGAAAAATGGCGCGCGTGCGGAACGCGCGGGCGAATCCCCGCGGCAAGCCCGCATCGTTACGATTCGGGCCGGGCGCCGCACCTGTTCTTCTGGCTTGGCATTTCCCGCTCCTTCCCGCTACGGTCCCCCCGTCATACGGAGATCGCGCGCCCATGAAGAAGCTCGAAGCCATTATCAAACCCTACAAACTTGAAGAAGTGAAAGCCGCGCTGGAAGCGGCCGGCGTCGAGGGCATGACCGTCATCGAAGTCAAAGGATTCGGCCGCCAAAAAGGCCACACCGAAATCTACCGCGGCAGCGAGTACGTCATCGATTTCCTTCCCAAGATCAAGATCGAGGCCGTGGTGCCCGACGACCGCGCCGAGGCCGCCATCGCGGCCATTCTTGGCGCCGCCAAGACCGGCAAGGTCGGCGACGGCAAAGTGTTCGTCACCCGCATTGATTCCGCCGTCCGCATCCGCACGGGCGAAGAGAATGAGCGCGCGCTTTGACCGGCGTTCGGCGCCGGCGGCCCGCCGCGGCGGAACGGCCCGCCTCAGCGGTAGTCGTAAACCACAAGCCGCTCCACGAGCGGCTTGATCGCCGCCCGGAGCGCCTCGTGCCGCGGATGCCCGTCATAGGCGCGCAACGCGGCTTCGTCGCGAAACACAATCGTTAGGGCCACGTCGAAGCTGTCGTCCACCACAGGCCGATCCGAGGGGACCGGCG
This sequence comes from uncultured Verrucomicrobiales bacterium, assembly GCA_964435495.1. Taxonomy (GTDB): domain Bacteria; phylum Verrucomicrobiota; class Verrucomicrobiia; order JADLBR01; family JAIBCM01; genus CAYSZK01. Next base: position 8,153 of record CAYSZK010000071.1, on the reverse strand, counting down.
TTCCCGTCGTGACCTCCAGCACGCCGGGGATTTCCCCAAGCCCCAGGGATGCCCGCGTGATCGTTTCGCGGTCCGCCGTGTTGCCCGGGTTCTTCAGCCAGAAAACCACCACGTGGGTGACGCGTGTGCCGCCGTCCTCCGCCCGCGGCCCCACCCCGCAGCCGGCAAGCTCGGAAAAAAACAGCACCGCCGCCACCGCCATGAGTCCGCGCATCCGCCAAACCTGACGGACGCCCGTCGCGAGTCAAGGGGAACCGGACCCGTTGGGTGCGCGCCCCGTGTTGACAAGGTTGCCCCGGCCAGCATGATCCCGCCGTGAATCCAACGCCCCGTGTCCTGGTTCCGCTGGCCGATGGTTTTGAGGAAATCGAAGCCGTCACCGTCATCGACGTCCTCCGCCGGGCCGGCTGCGAAGTCGTTGCCGCCGGATTGGCCGATGGCCCCGTGACCGCGTCCCGCCGGACGCGCCACCTTGCCGAGGCCCGGCTTGACGAGGTTATCGACGGACCGTTTGACGCGATCGTCCTGCCGGGTGGCCAGCCCGGCGCCGGCACGCTGGCCGCCCACGAACCGCTTCGCGCCCGGCTGCGGCGCCAGGCCGCGGAGGGCGGCTGGATCGCGGCCATCTGCGCCGCGCCAATGGTCCTGGACCGCGCGGGCCTGCTGGATGGCAGAAAGTTCACCTGCCACCCGTCCGCCGAAAGTGCGATCCGGTCGGGCGCGTGCACACGCGCGCGGGTGGTGGTGGATGGCCGTGTTGTGACTTCCAAGGCCGCCGGGTCCGCGATGGAATTCGCGCTGGAACTGGTCCGCCTGCTCTGTGGTTCCGCCAAGGTGGCCGAGATCAACAAAGGCATCCTGGCCCCGTGACCGGGTGGCGTGGCCCGAAAGCCCGGGCACGGCTCACTCCGGCGTTTGGGCCGAAGAAAGGCGGTAGCGGGCGCGGACCGTGGGAATGCCCAACGGTGACTGCTCGACCGCGATGATTTCCAGGGGTGCGGAGGGCGTCGCGGAGAGCGGCTGGCCGAGCACGATCCGCTCCGGCGGGCCTTCCGGAAAAACCACGCGCACCTCCATCTCCGCGAGCGTCCGCGCGATCTCCGACGGGCGCGCCGGGTCGGGCAGGACGAGCGGGCGCAGGACGTATCCGTTGCCGGCGATCCGGTCGAAAACGAAATTGCCCGTCAACCAGGCGTTTTCGGCGGGTTGGTTCAACAGGGCCAACGCCTGGGCCGCCGTGTACACGCGCCCGGCCGGGAAGGCGCCCTCCTTGTACATCACGAGGGACGCGGCCGCCACGGGCATGTTGGCGACGTCCGCGGCGGGGGTCTCGGCCGGGGCCGGTTCAATGTCTCCGGGCTGGGCCGGGGTACCATCGGGCGCGGGCGCTGGGTCGGGCGCTTCAAAAAGGGCATTCCCCGCCATGCGCAGGGGTCCGGCGCCCTTTTGCCGGACCGCGATGGGAAAACTTCGGTCCCTCGCAACCAATTGGTCGCCCTCCAGGCGGAACACCGATTCGCGGGAGGAATTGAGGAAGAAATAACCCGGCACCGTGCCGTCGGGTTGGATGCCGGACTCGAACACCGAACGCATCGTGGCGACCGCGGCGACGTCGGAGTCCTTTTCCTCGAACGCCAGCCGGCCGGTCAACCGTTTCCGCACATCGGCGCGGTTTTGCAACGCAAGCAGCGCCTCCAGGACGCCCGCCTCCGGATTGCTCCGCGTGAACTCCAGCACGACCGGCTCCTGTTTGCCCCGCCATCCGATCACGCCCAAATAGATTTGCCCGCTCTCGAACGCCTTGAGCAATGCGGAACGCCGCTCGGTGCGCAAGGCGCGGATCGTGGCTTCCTCTTCCACGCGCGCCACGAATTTCCGGCGCACCTCCGCGTACTCCGCCAGCGCGGCGACGGCCTCCGGCGTGCCCACCACAAGCCCGCCGCCTTCCTTGAGCGGTTCCCCCTTGAATCCGGTGGCGCGTGCGGGCCCGGCCTTCTCGCGCACCTCTCCCAGCTTCCATTGCTTTCCGTCGCGGGTTGCCGTCACCTGCACGGGAAACACCACGCGGTGCCCCCGGCTCGTCGCGCGTTCGAGCAGGTCCGGCATCGGCGGACGCGGCGCCTCATTGGCCAGGGCCACCGAAAGCCCGGCCGCGCGGTCCACCGCCCGCGTGAACGCGGCCTCGTCGTCCCCGGCCGCCGCCGCGGCTCCGGCAAAATCCGCCTTCCGATACAGGTCCACCAGAGCCTCGACCGCAACGTCCACGGACGCCACGGCGCCGCCGGACCGCAACGGGCTGAATCGAACCGTTATCTCCCGAACGGCAAACGATTCCGGCGGATGGAGTTTCGCCATGTGCGCTCGGACGTGCTCTTCGACAAGGTTCACCGGCGGCTTCGCGTAGGCGATCTTGTGGCCGATCTTGGACCAGGCCACCCCCAGGACCACCGCGACAATCGCCACCGCCACGGCCAGCATCACCCAGCGCGTCACGTTCACCGCCTGCGATGTCCGCTCCCGCTGGGCCGCCCGCGCATAGTCCTCCAAATCCGGCTGCAACCCCGCCGGGGGCGCCGGCGTGCGCACCAACGAAATCCGTTTCTTCGGACCCTGGCCCGGTGGCGGAAGGGGAGCGCTCATGGATGCATCCTCCCCCGTGCTATTCCCGCCGCATGGCGGAGAGGTCCTCGGCAATGGAAAGCAGCGCCGAGGCCAGGTCGAGCGCGATCGCCACGACCCACACAAGCAGGTACGCGGCGAGGGCCGCGAGCGCGAGGGAAACCAACGTCCGCCAAACCCCGAGCGTTCCCGCGATGCCCAGGGTGCGCGCCGCCGCGGCGCCAAAGGCGAGCGCCGGAAGGCCCAACACCAGCGCGGGCCGCGCCCGGTTCGCCGCCAAGTCCAGCGCCATGAAACGGGAGGACGGCGGCGCCAGGCGCCCTGTCTTTGCCGTGCTCCGCAGCACCTCGCATGCCTCCGCGAGCTGCCGCCACGGCGCCCGAAACACCTCCAGCGCCCCAATCCCGAATCCCCGGCATGTCTGCGCCGCCGTTCCCACCCAAGCCGGCCCGCCGCCCGCCGCCGCGGCCGCCACCGCGCTTTCGCCAAGCCCGGACCCAGCCCGATCCACGTCCCCCATGCGCCGCCAGAGGCTCTCCCCCTCCACGATCACCGGGGTGCGGTTTGTGATCTCCCCGGCGCTCGCCAAGGCGCGCAGCTGCTCGATGGAAACCGGGCCCACGGGCCGGTTCTCCGCGTTCGCGTAGAAATAACCCTTCTCAGCCGTCATTCTCCATCCTCTGCATGTTCAAGTGTGCTTGCTTCCCCGGAAAGGCGCCACATTTCACGGCCTCCGCAGGAAGTCAAGCAACCTCGCGGGTCCACGAATTTGGGATGCGCGCCGCGGTCACAACGAATCCAGTTGTTTCCGCAGCTCCGCCACAGCCCGCGGCGCCTCCGCCGCCAAATCCCGCCAGCCCGCCTCCACCGACAGCCGCCCTTGGTAGCCGCACGATACCAGGTGGCGCAGGTAGGGCCGGAAATCGTCGCCGCTGTTGCCGGGCGCGCGGCGCCCCTCCTTTTCCGCCGTGTGCGCGTGCGCCAGCAACTCCGCAAAGCGCCCCACTTCGTCCGGCGATTCATCCTCCAGCGCCATGTGGAAAAAGTCCGCAAGCAGCCGCACCCCCGGGTGCCCGGCGGCCCTTACCGCCTCGGCCCCTTCCGCCAGCGAGTTGATGAAATTGCATTCCTTCCGGTTCAAGGGCTCCACCACCACCGTCACGCCCCGGTCCGCCGCCAGCGGCCCCAGTTGCCGCAGCAACCCGGCAAATTGTTCCTCCGCCCGCCCTCTCGAAAATCCCTCGGGAATCGCCCGCGCCCCGCCGCTGCCAAATACGATCACCGCAATCCCGCACGCCTGCGCCCGCTCGAACGCCGCCCGCGCGTAACGAAGCAGCTCCGGCATGTTCACCTCGGGCCCCACCACCTTGTGGCTTGCGGGATAAAAACAGTTGGCCGCCTCGGCCGGAACCGCCGCCTTAAAGGTCTCCTCCGCGCGCCCCTCGAATTCGTCGTCACGTTTGGCCGGCGCCAGCCACGCCTGCACGTTCAACTCCACGAAATCTCCGCCCGCCGCCCGGACCGCCGCCGCCTGCTCCAATCCCGCGCAAATGCCCAGTCTCATGCCGCGCCTCCTTTGGTTCCAGCCCCCGCCGGTGTTCCGGCAAACGGCCCACACCATTCTCTCACGCCGCGCCCCGCGGCACAAGCGTAAGCACGGCAACCTCGGGACGGCACAAAAACCGCACTGGCGGCGTCACGGTCCCCACCCCCCGCGTCACAAACACCTGGTTCACCGGCCCCCGGCACAATCCATGCGCGTATTTCTGCCCGTACTTCGACGGCAACATCGGCGCGCCGTAGCCGGGCACCACCACCTGCCCCCCGTGCGTGTGTCCGCTCAGGAAAAGCCCCACCCGCCCGTCGCGGCAGGTCTCCGCCACGTCCGGATTGTGCGACAACACAATCGCTGTCTCCCCTGGCCCCGTGTCACCCACCGCCGCCGCCACGTTCGGACTGCCGCTCCACAAATCCGCCAGCCCGCCAATCCGCAACCGCGCCCGCCCCCGCTCCAGCCAGGTTCCCTCGTTCGAAATCTCGTGGATGCCCGCCGCCCGCATCGCCGCGCTGGTCTGCCCTCCGCTCTCCCAGTTGTCGTGGTTCCCCCGGACTGCGAACACCCCGAGCGGCGCCCGCAGCCGCGCCAAGTCCTCGAACACCGGTTCGATGAACGACGCGCTTCGGTGCACGTAATCCCCGACCAACGCGATCAAGTCGGCCCCGGCATCGCGCGCCAGCGCCAGAGCCGCCCGCACATAAGGCCGCGGCACAAACGGCCCGTGATGAATGTCGCCAAGAACCACCACCCGCAATCCATCAAACGCCGCCGGCAACCGCGGAACCGGGATCGTTTCCGCGGTGACGCGCAACCACTTGGCTTCCAGCACGGTGTAGCCGCCGGAGGCGACCGCCAAGCCGAGCGCGGCCCGCGCCGCAATGTCAATAAAACCACGGCGCGACATGGCGCCTCCGAGGGCAAAGGGCACCGCGGGATGGATGGGATTCGCCTTCAAAAGTGAACAAAATTCTGCCACCGCAGGCAAACGGCGGCAAGCCTTTTTATCTTGCGAATCAGCCCGGCCAATGGGGGCAAATGCCTAAAACCAATGGTCCCGCGCTGCATGCCGCTGAGTATGCCTTGACATTCCGGCAAATTGCCGGAATGTCCCCGGGATGCCAGCCACCGCAAAAACCGAACGCTTGGAGGCGCGTGTCCCTGTCGTTCTGAAAAGGATCGTCCAACACGCCGCTGACCTCCAAGGACGTTCCCTTACGGATTTCGTTATCGCGGCCCTCGACAGGTCAGCCCGCGAGACGGTGCGCGATCACGAGGTGATGCGGCTCAACTCGGAAGACAGCATGATTTTTGCGAAGGCGCTGATTGATCCGCCGAAACCAAACGCGGCTTTGAAGCGCGCTTTTGCCGCGCACGCAAAGCGCGCCCGCATGAAGTGAGGGATCTGGTCTCGGAGCCGCTCGCCCCGATCCACGACCGGGAATCGTTCCGATGCGGCGCGCCCGAGTTGGATTCGTACCTCCGGGTCCAGGCAACCCAGGACATGCGCCGGAAAGTTGCCGCGGTTTATGTTCTGGTGGATCGCCCGGCTCCGGCCACAATCGCCGGCTATTACACGCTCTCCTCATTCGCTGTGGAAACATCCGGCTTGCCGGAGGAAATGCGGAAGAAACTTCCGAGATACCCGCTTACACCGGCAGCGCTCATCGGACGCCTCGCCCGCGATTTGAGGTTTCCCGGAACCGGCGGCTATCTGCTGGCGGACGCGCTGAAGCGGGTTATTCGCCACTCCACCCAAATTGCCGCGGCGGCGGTTGTGGTGGACGTGAAAAACGAGGCCGCCCGAAAGTTCTATATCAAGCACGGTTTTCTGCCATTGCGCGGCGCCTCCGGGCGTCTGTTCCTCCCGATAAAGACGATCCAATCTCTCCTATGATCGCCGTGATTCTTCGGAATCTTTGGGCCACCCCAAAGGGCAACGGCGGCGGCGCCGCGTTGCGTTCAAGAGTCGGCACCCTGCCCGGCGGCGCGGCGGGCGAGCACTTCCACGGGCCATTCGTCCAGGTCGTCCTCCAGCGGCAGGTCCACGCGCGTGCCGCGAATCATCGAAACGTAGGCGGCCAGGTTGAGTTCGGCCGTCTTGAGCATGTTGGCGAGGCCGAGCTCCGGCTCCGGGGAGCCGATGACCCACGCGATCAGGTCGTTGAGCAGCGGCGGCCATGTCGCCGCCCACCAATCGTCGGGCGTCAATTGGAAAACCTGCTCGCCCCCGGCGTTCTGCAGTTTCACAACGCCCTCACCGAAAATGCGGACCGTGCCGGAACTGCCCACAAGGGTCATGGTCGGAAAGACGTTGCCAAAATACTGCGTCGGCACGTTCGCGCCGGGCGAGAACAGGCCGCGTCCGCCGTCCAGGATGCCCCGGCAGCCGTTCTCAAACTCAAAATAGGCGACGGCCTGCTCCTCCATGGCGTGCCCGTAGCCGCGGAACGCGCCAACCTTGCCCTGGCCCATCACGTAACGGACAGGCTGGTCGCAGTTGAAGAAACGGAACATGTCCAGCCAATGGCTGCCCCACTCGGAAAGGTCCCAGCCCTGCAGCCCGGCGAGGCAAACCAGCGGGTAGCCGACCGACCGGTCGTTGAACAGCTCGCGCGCCTTGCGAAACGCCGGCAGGTATCTGCGGATGTGCGCCACCACAATCTTGATCTGGGTTTCCCGCGCAACCGCCGCCACCCGGCGCAACGCGGCCGGCGAATGGAGGAACGGCTTTTCGCAGAGAACCCCGCGCACGCCGGCGCGGGCGCATTCGGTGATCATCTCCTCGTGCAAGCCCACGTACGTGCCGATGGTGACGATCTCGGGCCGCGCCTCGCGCAGCATCTCGCGGTAATCGGCGAAACCCTGCCCGACGCCGAACTCCGCCTGGAACGCCGCAAGGTTCTCCGCGTGGATGTCCGCGGCCGCCATCAGGTGGACGCGGCGGTCGTTCTTCAGCGTCCTGGCATGGGTGTACCCAATCTGGTGGCCGCCGCCCTTCTGGCCGCCACTGTTGTCCTTCCGGCCCACGCCAATCACGGCGGCCCGGAACATGGCTTGTGTCGATTTCATGAAAGCAACCACCGCACGGTGTTCTCCACAATGCGCCGGAACGCCCCGCAGTCCAGCGCTTGCAAATCGTGCCCGTTGGCAAGATAAGCCGTTTTCCCCGCGCCCGCCACACGTCCGCCCTCGGCGGTCATGACCATGGGATGGTTGTGGTCAAGGCCTGTGGCCCGCGCATGCACCGCGAACGGCAGGCCCTCGGCGATCTGGATGTTGAAGTACAGCTCGTCCATCAGGCTGTAATCTTCCACGCCTTCCACAACCGGATGGCCTGTCTTCAATACCGTCACCGGCCAGCGCGCAAACCGCGAGTGGGCCGTCATCCGCCAGTCCCAGCGCCACCCCAGCAGCCGCGAGAACTCCGGCGTGTCGTCGTAGCTCGCGATCCCGCCGTGGAACCCGAGCACGGGCCGTCCCGAGGCGACGTAGCCGCGCCACGCCTCCCGATGCGCCGCGCTCATGGGCGTGTAGCCGTGCGGCGCGACGCCCTCCGGCCACGCGTGCCGGTCCGGCGCGCACCCGGTCCAGTGCAACCCGGCCGCGACAAACAAATCGCACCCGTCCAACTCCTCGAACGCCGCCACGCCATCGCGCTTGTCGATGCGGACGGCGCCGCCCAGCCACTCCTGAAACCTGTCCGCCTGCGCCGCCACCGGATGGTACGGGCCGCCCGTCAGCACTCGAATCGTTTTCATTTCTGTTCCTCCCGGTCTTCGACCGTGACGGTATAGGTTTCGTCGAAGGTCCGGCCCCGCGCCACATCCATTTCTTCCAGGACGGTCGGCCCGGTTGAGAGGTAGGCGAAACTCCCTTTCAACACGTACCATCCGAACCCGTGCGCCTGCGCCATGATCACCCCGCCGCGGTCCGGCGCCCACTTGCCGTCGAACAGGCCATGGAACCCCATCGACGG
>CAYSZK010000070.1:0-21179 GCA_964435495.1 uncultured Verrucomicrobiales bacterium | reverse complement strand
CCCGCTGCGCAGCCGTGAGACCTTGCGGGCCATGGGGCGCGCCGGATTTCGCGGCGGCCCACCCAGATGCGGACGGCGGACGGCCAGGGAATCGCGCGGGCGCCGGCCCTTTGGAAAAAGAGCGCGCGCGCCAGCGCGAGAACGGGCACGGCGAGGAGGCACAGCCAGAGCGGCGCGGCGAAGTTCATGCGGGCGCCTCCGCGTGGGCCATGGTCCGGCGGCCCGCCCACGCCGCCGCCAGCAGCAGCAGCGCGGGGGCGAGCGCCCACGGAAATTTCTCTTCGGCGATGACCTCGGCGCGCGCCTGGAAATCGATCTTCTGGGTGCGGTCGATCTCGCGGAAGGCGGAGACGACCGTGCCGGAGTCCGTGGCACGGTAATACCTTCCGCCGGTGAGATCGGCCATTTTGCGGAGGGTGGGTTCGTCAAGGTCGGAACGGCCCGTGCGATAGCCCACGGTGCGCCCGGCCTCGTCCTTGACGGGCATGCGGACCGGGCCGTCGCTGCCGGCGCCGATGGTATAGACGGGAATGCCGCGGGATTGCGCGATGGCGGCGGCGTCGAGGGGTTGCATGGCGCCGCGGTTGTTGTTGCCGTCGGTGAGGAGGACGACAAAGGCGCCCTTGCGCCTGCCGCCGCCGGTGCGCCCGGCCTGTTCCAGGCGCGTTAACGCGGTCGCCAGGCCGTCGCCGATGGCCGTGCCGTCCTCCAGCATGCCGATGCTCAGCCGCCCAAGCTGGCGGCGCAGCCAGGCGTGGTCGAACGTCAGCGGCGACAGCGTGTAGGCCCGCCCCGCGAAGACCACGATGCCGATGCGGTCGTCGGGCCGCTGGTCAATGAAGGCTTGAATGACCGGCTTGACGGCCTGAAGCCGGTTGATGGGGGAAAGCCCTTCGCGGAAATCCTCGGCCAGCATGCTGCCCGAAAGGTCGATCGCCAGCATCAGGTCGTAGCCTTCCTGCCGGGCGCGCACGCGTTCCTTGACCTCCTGCGGCCGGGCAAGCGCCACCGCGAGCAATGCCAGGGCAAGGTAGAGGAACCATTCTGGCCAGTGCGCGCGGCGGAAGGCGCCCGGCAAATGCCATTGCGCGGCGAACGGCACGACCAGCGCCGGCGCCGGACGCCGCCCGCGCAGCCACGCCACCACCGGCAGCGCAACCAGCGCCAGAAGCCAATAAGGACTATGGAAGGTGAAGTTCACGGGCTGGCGGATGCGGTTGGGGAAGTTTCGGTTTCCGGTCCTGATTCCATCACGGCTCGAAGTCCCTGAAGCCGTGTCCCAAGCACTTCATCGACCAAGCCGAGCCAGTAAGCGTCTTGGGCGGACAACGGGTTTTCACCCTCTTGAAGGAATCTGCACAAGCAGACCGCGAAGAACCAGAATCGCCGGATGCGGCCACCGATCCGGTGGTTCAACCATTTTGGCAACCCGGGGTCGCCTTTTTGGGCCAACTCCTGAAACTCACGGAATTGATCCTGCTCAAGAAGGCTCGGGCCGAACCGCTGTTCCAGATGAGGAAGGTGCTGGACATGTTCACCAACGATATAGTCCCGCAAGAGGGTGAAATCCGAGAAGAGATCGCCCAGTCCGTCCTCATCAAGTTCCCATTCATCGTCTTTGTGCCGCTTGAGGTTCAGCCTCAAAACTTCGCGCAGGATTTTTGCGTCAATCGAGGCCATGCTCTCTTCGCTGCGGACCCTGACAGCGTTCCAGACCTTGCTGAGGCTGTCGATGCGGCTCATGTGGCGCTCGGCCCGGCTAAGGAGCAGGTCTCCGACCTGTGAAGTGTGGCCGCGCAGGAGGTGCACGAGGCTGGCCAGCAAGTCCGGGTTGCCGGGTTTCCGGCCTTCCCCTGTCAAATCTGGTTCTCGTCCCAGTTGGTTGAGGCGAAAGAACATCCTCTCGACAAGCTGCTCCGCAATCCGCATGGCTATGCGCCGGTTGAGCCGGCGCAGGTGATCCGCCCGCCGGATGGCGGTTTCCGCGGTCAATTCGTCAACCAGGATGCGGCTGCCATGGAAGTGAATCCGGGAGTGGGGGTATGCAATTGCGTAGTCGCCGAGGCTCAGCAGGGTTGCCGCCGCACTTGCGCAATCACCGAGCGCAACGGTGACCACACGGCACGTCCGGCCATCCTGATCTGGCGCCCGAAGCAGCCCGTCGATGGTCTCCAAGACCCCGAGCTCGCCACCGCGGCTGTTGATGAAGACCGTAATCGGCTCAGCCGGAGCCTCGTGCCGAAGCCGCTGGATTTCCGGTCCAGACTTGGCAACCAGCGCGGCATCAAGTTGGCCAGTGATGTAAACCGCTCGGTCCGGGTTGATCCGGTATTTTGCGTCGGGCGTTGCCACCACTCCCCCGTCTGAGCGGTTACTGCGCGGTCCAAGCAGGGCATTGGATTTGGCTCGCCCTGCGAATCAGCGCCCACGGAGCTTGCCGCTTCGCCTCCTTGGCGCCCTTGGCCGCGTCCAGTTCGTCGAAAAACCGGCTCCAATCTTGTCCATAAACTTCGTACATCCGGCGAATCCGCTCCGAAACGAGGTCCTCGGCGTCTGAAGACGGACGGGTTATCGGTTCCACGTTCATAATATGCCTGCTTTTTACCTTAGACGTTCCATGAGGCGAGCACAATTAATGGATTTGTAAGGCTTTGTGTGCGTGGCGGTTGTGCCATTCTTTTTTGGCTCCGCCTGTCCCGGACCTACCGCCCCGCCGCGCCTATCCCCCGCATCCGCGCCCGGAAAAAGGCCACCAACCCGTCCAGCAGCGATTCGTCGGCGCCCACCACCAGCCGCGCCAGCGGATCGGGAAAACGTTCGACCCACGCGCGCTCCCGCGTCTCCCGCCAGCGCGCGTGGGCGCGCCGCTGGACCGCCGAACTTCCGTCAATCGGCACCAGCCGTCCCGCCGCGGGATCGAAGGCCGCAAACGCCGCGTCCGCCGGCAGCGCGCGGTCCCACGGATCGTCGATGCGGAAGCCCACCACCTCAAACCGGCGCTTCAACGTGGCCCAGCCTTCCGGCTCCGGTCCCGGCGGGAAATCGCCCAGCCACAACACGATGCTGTGCCGCGGAACCGCCTTGAACAGGAACCGCCACGGCACCACCGGACGCGGCGCGTCAAGCTCCGGCGGCGGCTCGGCGATCAACGACGCCGACGCGTGCAGGATCGGCCCGCGCCCGCGCACCGGGGGCCGGAACCGGAACCCCTCCGGCCGCGCGTGCAACACGCCAAACCGGTCCCGGCTCAGCGCGTTCAGCAAACCGACGAGCCCCGCGAGTTCCAGCAGCGCGTCCCGCTTGGTGCGGGCGCCCGACCCGAACCCCAGCGTCGGCGAATCCTCGAACACGACAACCACCGTGATCTCCCGTTCCTCCACGAACTTCTTGCGGTACGGCTCGCCGAGGCGGGCGGTGACGTTCCAATCGATGTCGCGGACGTCGTCGCCGTATTCGTACTTGACGACCTGGTCGAACTCCATGCCCCGGCCGCGGAAGGCGGAACGGTACTCGCCGCCGAGGATGTTTTCGGCGGCGTGCCGGACGCGCCATTCCAGGCGGCGCAACAGCGCCAGCGGCGACGGTGCGCTCTCCTCCCCCACGGCGCTCATGCGGCAACCCCGTTGCGGCGGCGGCTCGCAATCGCCGGGGGAACGGAGCCCGCGCCATGCCATGGGAGGGCGGGCGGCGCGGGACGCGGGCCGGCGCGGCTGGGTGGCGCTTTCATCACGCGGCGGGAAGCGCGGTGGTGGCGATGACGCCGGCGAGGATCGAGTCGGGGGTCTTCTCGGCGGCCTCGGCTTCGTAGGTCAGGCCGATGCGGTGGCGGAGGCAGTCGGGCACAAGTTCCTGAACGAGATCGGGCGTGACATACCCAAGGCCCCGCAACCAAGCCAGCGCGCGCGAGGCCTGGAACAGCGCCAGCGACGCGCGCGGCGAGGCGCCGTATTCCAGCAGCCGCGGGCCGGAACCGTTCGCAACCGCCAGGGCCCGCGTGCCGCGGACCAGCGCGAGGATGTAATCGCGGACCTCGTCCGCCATGTGCACCGCATCGACGTGCGCGCGCAGGGCGAGCAACTCCTCCGCGTTGGACACATCCCGCAGCACCGGCTGCGACGTGACCTGGCCCCAGCGGTCGAGCATCTCCCGTTCCTCGGTCTCCGCCGGATACTCGACGATCAGCTTGAACAAAAACCGGTCGCGCTGGGCTTCGGGCAGCGGGTAGGTCCCTTCCTGCTCAATCGGATTCTGCGTGGCCATCACAAAGAACGGGCGCGGCAACGGATGGGATTGCCCGCCAATGGTGACCTGCCGCTCCTGCATCGCCTCCAGCAGCGCGCTCTGGACCTTGGCCGGGGCGCGGTTGATCTCGTCCGCCAGCACAAGATTGGCGAACACAGGGCCGAGATGGACCCGGAAATTGCCGTCCTTGGGCTGGAACACCATCGTGCCCACCACGTCACTCGGCAGCAGGTCCGGCGTGAACTGGATGCGCTCAAACTGCACGCCCAGCGCCGCGCCCAGGCTCCGCACCAGAAGAGTCTTGGCGAGGCCCGGCATGCCTTCCAGGAGCACATGCCCGTTGGCCAGCAACGCCACAAGCATCCGCTCCACGACGAGTTCCTGGCCCAGCACCGCTTTGCCGATTTCCGCCCGCAACCGGGCGGCCCATGGGTTGGTCGTGCTCATTCCGGTCCGTTTAGACGCAGCCCGGCGAAAGGGAAAGGGAAACGTACCGCATCAGGCCCGCGCCGGTCCTTCACCCCAGTTCCTTCACCAGCACCTTGCTGTTCCGTCCGCTCTGCTCCCATTTTTCCCGGCGCGCCGGCGGGAGATCGCCCGGATCGGCCTCGTGAAATCCGCCCCGCTTCTGGAAATAGGTGAAGGATTGCGTGGACAACGCGAACAACCGCTTGAACCCCTTTTCCCGAGCCGATTTCTCCGCAAAAGCCATCAGTTTCTGCCCGATCCCCTGGTTCTCATGGGACGGATGCACGTACAGGCAGGCGAGTTCGCCCGCGTTTTGCTCGGGATACTCGTGGAGCGCGACGCAGCCCATGATGTTGCGGTCGATCTCGAACACGTGATAATCCGCCAGTTGCGCCAGGATCATCGGCCGGGTGCGCCGGACCAGCTCGGCGGAATCGACCGACTTGCGGATGAGGCTCAGGATGCTGCGCACGTCCTTTTTCAGCGCGCGCCGGATCGCCTGGTATTCGTTGGCGTAAATCATCGTCCCGATCCCCTCGTTCAGGAACAACTCGCTCAGCAGCGCCTCGTCCAGCCGCCCGTTCACCAAATGCACCCGGCTGATCCCGTCGTGGCACGCCCGGATTCCGTGCAGCACCTTGGACCGCAACCCCGCGGGAATCTCGGCGAGGCACTGCTGGTAATAGGATTCCGCCTCGGCCACCGACATCTGCCCCACCGGCGCGCCGCCGCGGGTCAACTTGTCCGAACAGGTGACGAACACCAGCTTCACCGCGTTGAGATCGCGCGCCAGCGCCAGCGCCACGGCGTCGGAATTGACCCGATAGGTGCGCCCGTCACCATCAAACCCCAGCGGCGGGATCACCGGCACAATCCCGTCGCTCAGAATCCGGCGCAGCAACTCAATGTCCACACGCTCCACCTTGCCCGTAAGCTGGTGGTCCACCCCGCCCAAAATGCCCAGCGGATGGGCGATGATCGCGTTGGGGTAAATCGACCGGATATCGCTGGAGGTCAGCCCCTCCATGATCTCGTGCGTGATCCGGTTGGCCGCCGTCAACGCCAGTTGCAACGTCGGATCGTCCGTGATCCCCGTGCCGTCCCAGTCCGAGATCGCCGTCCCGCTCTGCCCGGCAAGCTGCCGGATTTGGTAGCCCGCGCCGTGGACCAGCACGATCCGTATGCTCAGGCTCCAAAGAACCGCGATATCCAGCAGCAGATTGGAAAAGTTGTCGTTGGCGAGCACCTCGCCGTCCATCGCGATGACGAACACGCGCTCGCGGTACCGGGGCACGTACGTCAAAATCGCGCGCAAATCTGTGACCTTCACCCGCCCAGTATGGAACGGACGCCCGCGAAGTTCAATCATGGAGCGCGGACGCCCGCGCGCCCACCCAAACCCCCGCAATCCGTCCGAAAAGCCCGCCAATCCACCCGGCGGCAAGCCCGCGCCCGCGCTCCCTTGAACCCTCTCCAACTTCCTGCGTCAAAACAAGCGTCATGCCCAGCATCCTTCCCCGCGCGCTCTGTCTTTCCCTCGCCACCCTCCTCACCGCCGCCGCCTGTTCCCGCCGCCAGGCGCCCCCGCCCGCGCCCGTGGAATCCGGCGCGCGCCTGCTCGCCCCCACCAACTTCTTCGACCCCACCACCACCTTCGAAGTCCGCTTCGACCTGCCCGTCGCGTCCCCGGACGCCGTCGGCCGGATTTCGGACGAATCGCCCCTCCGCATCGCCCCCCCTGTCGAAGGCCTCTGGACCTGGCTGAGCACGCGCTCCGGCGTTTTCACGCCCTCCGAACCCCTCGCCATGGGCACGCGCTACCGTTTTACCCTCGGCAAAATCACCGACGCCGCCGGAAAGCCCGTCGCCGCAAAACTTGACCGCACCGTCGCAACCCCCGGCCTCCGCCTGCTCGGCCCAACCCCCGCCGTCAGCCCTTTCTCCACCGTCTCCGCTGAACCCGGCATCCGCCTCCATTTCAGCGCCCCGGTCGATCCCGCCTCGGCCGCGCCGTTTCTGGAGTTCCGGTCCGCGGGCGGCCAATCCACTCCGGCCACCGCCGCCTGGGCCACAAACCATTATTCGCTCTTTTACTATTATCAAAACAACCCGGAACTCGCCCCGTGGCGCGCGCGCTTCGCCGGCGCCGCCCGCGCGGACGAGGAATCGGACGGCCCCGTGCGCATCCCGAACGCCCTCCTGGTCTCGCCCCGGACGCCGCTCGCCGCCGGCGACGCCTGGCGCCTGGTGGTGAAGAAAGGGCTGCCCGCCGGCCCGGGACCGGACGCCGCCGCGCGCATCGAGGAAGAGGCCGTTTCCGAACTCGGACGCGTCGAGCACCTCAAAGTCGCCCATGTCTCCGCCGACAACGCCGCCGGCTCGGGCCGCCGCCTGACGATCCAGTTCAACAAGGCCGTGTCGCCGCGGCTGGCGGACCCCGTCAAAAAGCTGCTGCTTGAGCCCGCCGTCGCCGGCATGGAACTCACCACCCATCCCTGGCAATGGACCGCGTCCGGCGCCTTTGATCTGGACCGCGACTACCGGGTCCGCATCGCCGGCGGCCTCGAAGCCTCCGACGGCACCACGTTGCACGAGCCGTTCTCCGCCACGGTCCGGTTCGCGCGCGTGCCCGGAAGGCTTTACCTTCCCGAAATCACCACCCACGCCCGCGCGGGCTCGTCCGAAGCCATCGACTTGCTCTCGGTCAATGTCCCCGAAGCCCGGCTCCGCGCCGTGCGCCTCAACCCCGCCGGCCTGGTCCAGGCCCTCCTGGCCTTCGGCAACTACAACCGCCCGTGGAACAGCACCAACTCCGCTCTCGAACCCTACCAACGCATCGACACCACCCCACTCGCCGGAGCGCCCGCCGTTGACCGCGTCCTGAAACTCGGCGGCGCCCTCGACGAAGCCCGGACCACACCGCTCGCCATCAACGAACTCCTCGGCGGCCGTTCCACCGGCCCGGTCCTTCTCCAGATCGAAGGCGCCGCCGACGGCGCCCAGGTCGGCGTCCAGGGCCTCTTCCAAATCACCCAGCTCGGCGCCCTCTGGAAACGCGCCCCCAACGGCACGCTCGCCTACGTCTTTTCCATGGCCGACGGCGCGCCCGTCAAAGGCGCAACCATCAAGGCCTTCGCTGAAAACGGAGGCCTCCTCTTCCCCGCGGGCGCCGCGCGCACCGGCGACGGCGGCATCGCGTTCCTCAAGGACGCGCCCGACCCAAGATGGCTCCAGATCGAGCAGGGCGATGACGTCCACGCCATCAACGCCGCCGACGACAGCCACGGCCTCTGGGCCTGGCGCTTCGACATCCCCACCGACTTCTCCACCTCCAGCTCCCCCGCCCCCTCCCTCCTCGCCACCGCCTTCTCCGAACGCCCCGTCTATCAGCCCGGCGAAATGCTCCACCTCAAACTCGTCGCCCGCGAGTCCTCCCCCACCGGCCTCAAACTCCCCGCGCCCCGGGAAATCCCCGTCAACCTCTTCGACGCCCGCGGACGGCTCTTCCTGGAAACCAACGCCATGCTCACCGCCCAAGGCGCCGCCACACTCTCCGTCCGCCTCCCCCGTGACGGCCTCGGCCAGTACCGCGCCGAGTTCAGCGTCGATGGCCAGACGTTCCCCCACTTCTTCTCCGTACAGCAATACCAGCCCGACGCGTTCGAGATCAAAATCGCCGCCCCCTCCGCCTTCGCCGCCGGCGACCCCGTCAACCTGCCCATGACCGCACGCTATTACTTCGGGAAACCGCTCGCCAAGGCCACCGTCCGCTGGTCCGCCAGCGGCGAGGACATCCCCTTCTCCGTGGACGGCCTCGAAGGCTTCAACTTCTCCCCGGTCCTCCCCTCCGAAGCGCTCAACCGCACCGGCGGCTCGTTCTCCGACCGCGGCGAAATCGTCCTCGGCGAAGGCGGCGCCGCCGCGTTCGCGCCCGCCATTCCCCTCAACACCAACGCCCCGGGCCCGCGCGCCGCGCGCGTCCTCGTCGAAATCACCGATCTCAACCAGCAAACCGTCTCGCAATCCGCGGAGTTCACCCGCCACAGCTCCGATTTCTATATCGGCCTGCGCGAAACCTCCGGCGTCCAGCCCCCCGGCGCGCGCCTGCCCCTCCAAATCGTCGCCTTCACCCCCGACGGCAAACCGCACGCCCCTCCCGTCCACGCCACCGCGCGCCTCACCCGCATCCTCTGGAAAACCACCGAAACCGAAGGCGCCGGCCGCACCCGCCTCCTTGACTCAAAACCCGAGCTGCGCCTCCTCGCCGAAACCAATCTCGCCGCCACCGCCGCCTCCCGTGCAGGCGCCAAATGGATCGTCCCCGAACCCGGCCCCAACGCGCCCGCCTTCACCCCGCCCGAACCCGGCGAGTATCTCCTCGAAGTGGAATCCACCGACGCCGCCGGCCGCCGCGTCGCCGCCGCCGAATGGTTCTCGGTCTATGGCGGCGGCGAAGCCGATACCGACGTCCGCGACGGAGTCCGCCTCGACCTGATCCCCGACAAAGAGGAGTATTTCCCCGGCGACACCGCCATGCTCCTCGTCAAGTCCCCCGTCAAAGGGCGCGCCCTCGTCTCCCTCGAACGGGAAGGCGTCCGCCGCGCGTTCCCGTTCGATGTCACCGGCCCCGGATCGGTCATCAAAATCCCCCTCGACGCCGGCGACGCCCCCAATATTTTCGTCAACGTCACCATGGTCCGCGGCGCCAAAGACGGCGCCGGACCGCATCCGTCGCCGGAATTCCGCTACGGCTGGGCCCAGATCAACGTCGCCGAACCCGCCAAACGCCTCGCCGTTTCCGTCGCCCCCGCCGCGCCCGACAGCCTGCCGGGCGGCGACGTCACCGTCACCGCCACCATCCGGGACCACGCGGGCAAACCGGTCGCCGGCGCCGATCTCGCGCTTTTCGCCGTGGACGAGGGCGTGCTCGCGTTGATGGGCTACGAAACGCCCGATCTCGCCGCGTTCTTCAACGCCGCGCGCCCCCTGCGCGTGCGCACCGCCATTTCGTTGCGCCAATTATTCCCCGCCGACCCGGCCCGGCGCAATTTCTTCAACAAAGGCTATGTCATCGGCGACGGCGGCGACTACGGCGAAGCGCTGCGCAAAAACTTCGAGGCCTGCGCTTACTGGAACGGCGCGCTCGCCACCGGCCCGGACGGAATCGCCCGCGCCACGTTCAAGGCCCCCGACAGCCTCACCCGCTACCGCGTCGTCGCCGTCGCCGCCGCCGGCGCGGACCGCTTCGGCTCCGCCGAGTCCGCCTTCGAAGTCCGCAAACCCGTCATGATCCAGCCCGCCCTTCCCCTCTGCGCCCGCACCGGCGACCGGCTCGCCGCCCGCGGCGTCGTCCACAATCTCACCGCCGACCCCCGCCGCGTCGAAGTCGCCCTCGCCCTCGACGACAAGGCCGCCGCCGAGAACGGCGCCCCCGGCCCCGTCACCATCACCGTCCCCGCCCGCGGCACCAGCTCGGTCGATTTCCCCCTGCGGATCGCCGGGACCGGCACGGCGGCATGGACCTGGTCGGCCAGAACGCTCGACGGCGAACCCTACCGCGACTCGGTCCTGTCCACGCTTTCCGTCAACGAGATCGCCCCGTTGCTCCGCGAAATCCATGTGGGCCGGTTCTCCGGCGCGCAAACCAACCTGCTCGCCGCCGCCAACCCGCGCCTGCTCGAAGGCCAGGGCCGCGTCGAAGCCGCCGTGGCCAACACCCGCCTCGGCGACATCGCCGAAGCCGCCGCCCACCTCCTGAAGTATCCCTACGGGTGCGTCGAACAAACCACCTCCAGCCTCCTCCCCTGGATCGCCCTCCGCGACGCCGCCGCCCGCATGCCCGTCCCCGGCCTCGACCCGTCCCGCGCCGACGACGCCATCCGGCGCGGCATCGACCGGCTGCTGGGCATGCAAACGCCCTCCGGCGGCCTTGCCTACTGGCCCGGCGGCGGCGAACCCATGCTCTGGGGCTCCGCCTACGGCGGCATGGCCCTCGCCCTCGCCCAACGCGCCGGCGCCGGGCTGCCCTCCGGCGACATGGAACGCCTCGGCGCCTGGATTCGCGGCCAGCTCGAAAACACCGCCACAATCGCCCACCCCCACGAACTCTCCGTCCGCTGCCTCGCCGTGTACGCCCTCGCGCTCCTCGGCCAGGCCGAGCCCTCTTACCACGAGCTTCTCTACGCCAGACGCGGGGTCCTCTCCTCCGAAAGCCGCGCCATCCTCGCCATGGCCATCGCCGAGGCTTCGGGCCCGCGCGAAATGATCGCCACGCTCCTCGACCCCGGCCAATCCGCCGAACCCGCCGGCGCCTTCTGGTTCGGCTGCCCCGCCCGCGAAATCGCCATCGATCTCATGGCCCGCTGCCGCGCCAATCCGTCCGATCCCCTCGTGGACCGGCGCGCCGAGGAACTCACCGCCCTGCGCCGCAACGGCGCCTGGACCACCACCCAGGGCAACGCCTGGGCGCTCCTCGCCCTCGCCGAATACGCGCGCACGGTCGAGGCCGCCCGCAAACCCGCCCCGGGCGCCTTCGCCTGGAAAGGCGGGCGCTCCGACTTCAAACTCGACGAGTCCGGCGGCATCGCCTCGGTCGAACTCCCGCTCCCCTGGACCGAAAGCGCCGGGCCGTTGACGGTCGAAAACCCCGGCGGCGCCACGCTCTTCACCCGCGTCGCCTGCGAAGCCCGCCCGCCCGGCGCCGCGCCGCGGGAAGACCGCGGCTTCGCCGTCACCCGCGGCTACCGCCGCATCGAGGATGACGGCAAACTTACGCAAACGGACAAGTTCCGCGTCGGCGACCGGGTCTTGGTCACGTTGCGCGTGGATTCGCGGCTCCCCGGCGCGTTCGTCGCCATCGACGATCCGTTGCCCGGCTTGTTCGAGGCGGTCAACCCCGAGTTCAAGTCCCGCGAAACCGCCGGCACTGGCGCCCGCGCCGGGGCTTCGCTCCATTTCGATCACACCGAACTCCGCGCGGATCGGGCGCTGTTCTTCCGCGATTTCCTCCGGCGCGGCGCCCACGAATGGAGTTATGTCGCCCGCGTCCGCGCGGCCGGCACCGCCCTCGCGCCCGGCGCCCGCGTCGAGGAGATGTATAACCCGGACCGTTACGGCGCGTCCGAGCCCGCCACCATCACCGCCGAACCTCTTCCATGAGCGCGCCCATTCCCGCGCGCGGCGATTGCCCCCGCTGGCCCCGCGCCTTCCGCCAGAGCGCCGTGGCGGCCGCCGCCCTCGCCTTCAGCGGCGCCTTCGCCTGGCTCGTCGCGCCCCTGCCCTCCTGGCTCGCCAACCCGCCCGAGCCCGGCGCCGAACTCACCGACCGCCGCGGCCGGACGCTGCGCGAAACGCTGGCCGCCGGAAAAGCCCACGCCAAACCCGCCGCCTACGCCGAATTCCCCGAAATCCTCGTCCGCGCCACGCTCGCCGCCGAAGACAAACGCTTCTTCCAGCATCCGGGCGTCGATCTCGCCGCCATCGCCCGCGCCGCCTGGTCCAACGCCACCCGCGGCCGCGTCGTCTCCGGCGGTTCCACGCTCACGCAGCAGCTCGTCAAGATCAGCCGCCCCGGCGCCGCCGCCGGACGCCGCTCCTGGCGCGCCAAAGCCGCCGATGCCCTGCTCGCCATCAAACTGGAATTGCATTGGCCCAAGGAGCGCATCCTCGAAGCCTGCCTCAACCGCCTGGACTACGGTGGCCTCCGCGTGGGGGCCAAGGCCGCCGCCCGGTTTTACTTCGACAAACCCCCCGCCGATCTCACCCCGGCCGAGGCCGCGCTCCTCGCCGCCCTCCCGCGCTCGCCCGTCCGCCTCAACCCCCATGCGGACCCCGAAGCCGCGCGCGCCGCCCGGTCCCAGGTCCTCTGGCGCATGCGCGCCAACAACTGGATCACCGACAACGGCTACCGCCGCGCCGTCGCCTCCCCCCTCGGCGCCGCCGAGCCCCCGCGCATCTTTGCCGCACCCCATTTCGTCGATCTCGTCCTTCATCTCCCCGGCCAGGCCTCCGGCGCCGTCCGCACCACGCTCGACCTCGATCTCAACCGCTTCGCCGAACGCGCCCTCCGCTCCCGCCTCGCCCCACTCAAGGAGCGCCGCGCCTCCAACGGCGCCGCGGTTGTCCTCGACAACCGGACGGGCGCGGTCCTCGCCCTGGTCGGATCGGAAAATTATTTCACCCCCGGCTGCGGCCAGGTCAACGGCGCCACCGCCGTGCGCTCCCCCGGCTCGGCCCTCAAACCGTTCGCCTACGCCCTCGCCTTCCAATGCGGCTTGACCCCGGCCTCCGTGGTCCTCGACGAACCCGTTGCGTTCCCGACCCCCACCGGCCTCTTCCGCCCCGTCAACTTCAACCGCCGCTGCCTCGGCCCTGTCTCCTGCCGCGACGCCCTCGCCCAATCGTTGAACATCCCCGCTGTCCGCGTCCTCGACGCCGCCGGCGGGCCCGGCCCCCTCGCCGGCCTTCTCCAAAGCCTCGGCATGACCACCCTCGACTCCGACCCCGCCCAGCACGGCCTCGGCATGGTGATCGGCAACGCCGGCGTCCGCCTCCTCGAACTCGCCAACGCCTACGCCGCCCTCGCCCGCGGGGGTTTGTTCGTTCCCTGGCGCGCCGTTTCGGAGATCCCACCCGCCGCCCCAAACGCCCAGCCCGTCCGCGTCCTCCCCGAGGGCGTCTGCCATCTCGTCCTGGACATTCTCGGCGACAACATCGCGCGCGCCCCTGCCTTCGGCCCGGCTTCCCCCCTGGCGCTGCCCTTCCCGGCCGCCTGCAAAACCGGGACCAGCACCGATTTCCGCGACAACTGGGCCTTCGGTTGCACCCCCGAATTCACCGTCGGCGTCTGGATCGGCAATTTCGACGGAAGCCCCATGGACGACATCGCCGGCATCAGCGGCGCCGCGCCGGTCATGCGCGACATCCTTCGCCACCTTCACGACACCCACGGCACCACGCCATTCCCCAAATCACGGGATATCGTCACCGCCTCAGTCGATCCCGCCACCGGCCTTCGTGTGCCCCCCGGCGCCCCCGGCTCCCGCCGCGAGCTTTTCCTCGAAGGCGCCCTGCCGCCGTCACGGCTCTGACGCTCCCGCCGCTGAAACGCCGTGGTGGACCAACACGTTAAGCGGCGGGACGCCGCTTCCACCTTCTCCCGTCTCCCCCCTTCTTCGTGGTGGAAAACTCCCCCCGTGGGAGGCCTGTTTCACCGAATCCGGACCTTAAACACCTCGCCCCGCTTGATATCCAGCGCAAACGCCCCGAACAACTCCGCCAACCGCTCCAAATCCTCCAAATCGATCACTTCCACCGGCGAATGCATGTACCGGTTGGGCAATCCAAGGCTCGCCGTCGGAATCCCGCCCCGCTGCAGAAACACCGCGTCCGCGTCCGTGCCCGTCCGGCGCGGGTTGGCCTCGCGCTGCACCGCCATCTTCAGCCGGTCCGCGATCTTCTCCAGGCGTTCGTTGACCACCGGATGATTGGAGCTGCCGTAGCTCAGCACCGGGCCGCCCCCCAGTTTCACGTCGCCGTGCTTGCTCTTCTTGTGCGCGGGCGTGTCCGTCGCGTGCGTCACATCCGCCACCAACGCGACGTCCGGCTTGGTCCGGTACGCCGCCATCTCCGCGCCATATAACCCGTTCTCCTCCTGGATCGTCGAAACCGCGATCACGCACGCCTCAAGTTTCTTCCGCCCTTCCGCCGCAAGGCGCAGGCCCTCGGCCGCCGCGAAGGTTCCAATCCGGTTGTCGCACCCGCGCGCCGCGATCCGGGCGCCCATCAGCTCCAGCGCCCCCGCCGAATAGGTGATCGCGTCCCCCACGCGCACCTTCTTTTCCGCCTCCTTCTTCGTTCCCGCCCCGATGTCGATGAACATCTCGCTGATGTCCGGCACCTTCTTCCGGTCATCCGGCTCCTGCAAATGAATCGCCAGCAACCCCGTCACCCCCGGCACCGGCCCGGATTCCGCGTGGACGATCACCCGCTGGCCGCGCACCAGCGTCTGGTCCACGCCGCCAATCCCCTTGAAATAGAGCAGGCCCTCGTCCGAAATGAAGTTCACCATGAACCCCAGCTCGTCGCCGTGCCCGGCGAGCATCACCCGCGGGCTGCCCTCCGGGTTCAGCGTGGCAAAGCAGTTGCCGTAGGCGTCCGTTTCGATGTGATCCGCAAACGGCGTCACATAATCCAGCCACACCCGCTGGCCCCGGGTTTCAAACCCCGACGGCGACGGCGTTTCCAATAGTTGCTTGAGAAATTCCAGGGAAGCCTTGCGCATGCCCAAACACTGCCCCGGCCCCTCCCCCCCGCAAGCCCCGAATCGGCCTGAAATTGCGGCCTGCCGCACCCCAAAACGCCTCGCCCAAGGCGCCACTTGCCGCCACCCGGCCTCGCGGCTACTTTGAAAAACATACTGATCCCAGCCGGCCCAACGCAACCATGCCCCCAACCCAACCGCCCAACCCGCTCAACCCGCCCGACTGGACCGCCCTCCGCGCCCAGTTCCCCGCCCTCCACCAAACGGTCAACGGCCATCCCCTCGCCTACCTCGACAACGCCGCCACCTCCCAGAAACCGCGCGCCGTCCTCGACGCGCTCAACCGTTTCTACGAACGCGACAACGCCAACGTCCACCGCGGCCTCCACGAGCTCAGCCGCCGCGCCACCGACGCCTACGAAGGCGCGCGCGCCCGCGTCGCCCGCTTCCTCAACGCCGCCTCCCCCAACGAGATCGTCTTCACCCGCGGCGCCACCGAGGCCGTCAACCTCGTCGCCCACGCCTGGGCCGCCCCCCGCCTCAAACCCGGCGACGCCATCCTGCTCACCCAGATGGAGCACCATTCCAATCTCGTCCCCTGGCAGTTGGTCACCGCCCGCGCCGGCGCCTCGCTCCGCTTTGTTCCCGTCACCGGCCCCGAAGGCCTCCTCGACCTCGCCAGCCTCGACGCCCTCCTCGACGGCCCCGTCAAGCTCTTCGCCTTCACCCACGTCTCCAACTCGCTCGGCACGGTCAACCCCGCCCGCGACCTCTGCGCCCGCGCCCGCGCCCGCGGCATCCCCGTCCTCATCGACGCCGCACAAAGCGCCGGCCACATGCCGATCGACGTCCAGGAGCTCGGCTGCGATTTCCTCGTCTTTTCCGGCCACAAGACCTGCGGCCCCACCGGCATCGGCGCGCTTTACGGGCGCCAGGCCGTCCTCGAATCCATGGACCCCTGGCAGGGCGGCGGCGAAATGATCGCCTCCGTCACCTTCGAATCCTCCCTCTTCAAGCCGGCCCCCCACCGCTTCGAGGCCGGCACCCCCGCCTTCGCCCAGGCCGCCGGTCTCGCCGCCGCGCTCGACTTTCTGGATGGCGCGGGCCGCGGCGCCATCGCCGCCCGCGACGCCGCCCTCGCCACCGAAACCCATGCCCGCCTCCGCGAAATCCCCGGCGTCAAAGTGTTCGGCCCCCCGGGCCCCCACCGCGGCGGCCCCGTCAGTTTCGTCGTGGACGGGGTCCACGCCCACGACATGGTCACGTTCGCCGACCAGCTCGGCGTCGCCCTCCGCGGCGGCCATCACTGCAACCAGCCCCTCCTCCGCACCCTCGGCGTCCCCTCCACCGCCCGCGCCAGTTTCTATTTCTATAATGAACCCGCCGAAATCGGGCGCCTCGTCGAGGCGGTCCACGGCGCCATCCGCTATTTCCGCCCATGAACCTCGACGAACTCTACCGCGACGTCATCCTCGACCATTCCAAACGCCCCCGCAACCGCGGCGCGCTCCCCGGCGCCAACCGCGCCGCCCGCGGCGACAACCCCTCCTGCGGCGACGAAATCCAGGTCTTCCTCAAGGTCGGCGCGGGCGGCCGCATCGAGGACATCCGCTTCGCCGGCTCCGGCTGCGCCATCTCCCAGGCCTCCGCCTCCATGATGACCGTCAAACTCAAGGGGCGCACCGTGGACGAGGCGCGCGGCCTCATCGAACGCGTCCACACCATGTTCACCGGCGCCGGTGCCGCGCCCGATACCGCCGCCCTCGGCGAGCTCGCCGCCCTGCACGGCGTCCGGCAGTTCCCCCAGCGCATCAAATGCGCCACTCTCTCCTGGCACGCCGCCTCCTCCGCTCTCGACCAGGCCAACACCCCCGTCTCGACCGAAGAACCGGGAGCCTGAGGGTCGCGGCGGGCGCCGCCGCTCCCCCTCACCCCCCCTTCCAAAAAGCTTCCGCCGCCGGCCCCCAACCCATGAGGGACGCCAGATTCTCCGGCGGCGCCTGGTGGGTCTCCGTTCCCGCCAGCGACTCAATCGCGTCGGCGAACGCCGCCGCCGACTTCGCTGCGCACACAATCCCCCGCACGCCGGACTTCACCAACTCCTTCGGCCCGCCCACGTCCGACACCACCACCGGCAGGCCCGCCGCGCACGCCTCCACCACCACATTCCCATAGGTGTCCGTCGTGCTCGGAAAAACAAAGATATCCGCCGACGCGTACGCGGCCCCGAGCTCCGCGCCCGTGAGCACGCCCGTGAACACCGCCTTCGGCATCAACCGCTCCAACTCCGCCCGGTACGGGCCGTCCCCGACAAACGCCCACGACACCCCGCACTTCCGCCGCGCCAGCTCGGCGGCCACCGCCGGAAGCAGGTCGAGGTCTTTCTCCAGCGAAATCCGGCCCACATAAAGCGCCACCGGCGCCCGCGCCCCGCGCCGCTTCCAAAACGCCGGATCGCGCCGCCGCACATGGAACAGCTCGGTGTCCAGGCCGCGCGGCAAGATGCGCAGCTTGGACGGCGGCACGCCCCGCTCGATCCAGAGGTCGCGGTAGTAGCGCGAATTGGAATAGATCACGTCCAGCTGGCCGTAAAACCATTGCATGTAATTCCACGTCAGCGTCTCCATCGCGTCGTCGTCGCTCAGGATTTTCACGTACTGCGGAAAGTCGGTGTGGTAGATTCCGCTGGCCTTCAACCCGAACATCTTCGCCGCCATCAACCCCACCACGCCCACCGGCCCCGGCGTGCTGATCACCAGCTCCGTGAACCCCTCCCGCCACAGGTAATCCAGCATCTCCAGGATCGGCGGAAAACTCAGCTTCTGAATCTTGTACTCCGGCAGCTCAAACTCACCCACCGGCTCGAAGTTCCGCACCGGGATGTCCTCGATGCCCACGTCCGACCGCGACGTGATCACCGTCATGTCGTGCCCGGCGGCCCGCAGCGCCTGGGTCATCGTCCGGATCGTGCGCGCGACGCCGTTCACGTCCTCCAACGTGTCCGTCAGCCACGCCCGCTTCACGTTGCGCAACATCGCGGGCGCCTCCGGCAGAATCGCGCCGGCCGCCTGCTCCAGCAGTTTCCGGTTGCCAAACATCGCCTGGAACGCCACCAGATACGGCAGCACCGACACCGTCACCGGCGCCAGGGCGCTCGCCGATTGCAGGCTCCCAAAGAAGTCGCCCGCCGCGATCTGCTTGACCGTCTGCTCAAAAAACCGGAACCCAAGATGGTTCGACACCTCGCACGCGACCGCGAAGGAGCGCCGTTCCATCGACGGCTCCGCCGCCAGCACTTTCGCGATCCGCCGCTGCAACACCGGCTGGTTGAAAAAATCCGCCAAATCCCGCGGCATCGACGCCCCCGGCGACAGAATCGCGAAGATTTGCCCCGACAACACCGCCTCCGACACCAGGTCCACCTGGTCCCCAAAGGAAAATTCCGCCGGATGCTGCCCCGCCAGAAAACGCTCGAAACTTTTCCCCAGCAGCTTCGCGTACAGCGGCGCCTTGAGCCGGAGATTGTCCCGTATGAATTGATAGGCCGTGCTATAAACCCCCGACGCCATCAGCTGCGGCGTGCCCCCCTCGCCCCCCGGAAACGCCGTCCCCTTGCGCAACCCCGCCAGAAACTGCGCCACGCTCCCCGCCTCCGGCACCTCCGTGTAGGCCCGCGCAATGAACAGGCCGCCATGGTCATCGCTCCCCCCAAACAACGTCTTCCGCCACGGGTCCACGCCCCGCGCCCGGAACCCGTGCTTCCGCTCCAACCGCTCGACCACCTCCGGCGTCAACCCCTCCAGGCACGCCCGCGTCACCGCGTTCGCCACCGGACTGCGCAGGCCGTTGAGAACCTCGAACGCGTCGAAGATCAGGAGCAGCTTCTCGAAATGCTCGACCGTCAGCTTCCCATCGACGTTGTACAATGGATGCGCCACCCCGTGCGCGATCCCGCGCTCCCGGAGATAGTCGTTCAACCGGAAAATGTCGGTCCGAATCTCGTGGATTTCCTCGTGCTGCGCCGGCGTGATGTCCCAAATCAAAATGTGGACCTTGGCCCCGTCCGGAAAGTAGGCCGTCGCCTCCTCGCTCAAGAACACGCCGGGCCGGTCCGCGATCTCCTGCGCCCCGCGGATGGTGTTGTGGTCGGTGATCGTCACGAAGTCCATGCCCGCCGCCCGCGCCCGCTCATAGATTTGGGCGGGCGCCGTGTAACTCTCCGGCACCCCCAGCCGCCTCAGCACCCATTCGGCCGGACGGTTCGAGAACTTCGAATGAACCTGGACATCGCACCTCGCCATCGCCGTTCTATTTGCCCCCATCCGGCCCTTTCCGCAACGCCTCTGTTATTGCGCCCCGATCACATGCTCAAGCTGGGCTCGCGTCATGGCCTGCGTGCTCCAATAGAATCCGCGTCCGCTCCTCCCGCGGCAAAATCCCGCAAAACGGGCTGGATTGCCGCAGGCGCACCGCCCGCTCGTCTTCCCCTTCCAACACTGCCAACACACCCTCCAGCGGGCCGTCCAGAATCGCCCGCCACTCGTCCAACACCGGCCAAACATCCGCCGACGCCGACGCCCGCCAGCGCCGCAGCACACCCAGCGCCCGGCCCGCCAGCGCGGGATTCTCCCGCACCCTGGCCGCTATCAGCCGGTCCATGGCCAACGCCCGCGCGTCTATTTCCCGATGCGTCACAACACGCGAGGCTACGCAATTCCGCGGGACCGGTCCATGCCGAAACCGCGCGCCAACCGCCCGCGGGTTTTCCTCGCCAAAGCGCCGTTCCCTGTTAAACTGGGTTCACTAGAGATCACGGAGAAAGCGGGACAGCGCCCGCACCCCGCACCCGCACGCATGAGGCACCGCATTCTGGCCATTGACGACAGCCATACGCTGCGCCAATTCATCACCAAAAGCCTCGGGAATTACTCCCCGGACTACGCCGTGGAGACCGCCAAGTCCGGCACCGAAGGCATCCAGGCCGCCACCGGCGGCCAACCCAACCTGATCCTCGTCGATTACATGCTGCCCGACCTCAAGGGAAGCGATGTCTGCCGCCAGTTGCTCGAAAACCCGATGACCTCCCGCATCCCGGTGGTCTTCATGAGCAGCAACGCCGCCGAAATGCGCAAAATCGAGTCCGAATGCGCCAATGTCCGCCGCACCATCACCAAACCGTTCACGCCCGAATTGCTCTGCGCCACCGTCAGCGAGCTCTTCCGCGAATTGGCCCCCGAGATGCTCCCCGAACTCGCCGGCGCCCCCCGCGAAACCCCCAAAGCCGGCCGCCTCGCCCTCTGCGGGCGCTCCGACTGTTTCCCGCTCGCCGGCGCCCTCCGCCAAATCGAGCGCGACAAGCTCACCGGCGTGTTCCGCGCCTTTCGCGCGCGGTTTCCCATCGAACTCTACACCCGCGACGGCGTCCCTACCGTCGTCACCAGCCGGGACGTGGACGAGTATCTCGCCGGCGGCGGCCACAAGTTTTCCCCCCAGCAATCCAGCCTCCTCGAAGAAGCCCGCAAAACGCAAATGGCCTTCGGCTGGCCGGTGTTCTTTTCCCTTGGCGGCTGGAACGCCATGACGCCCGAACAGGCCCAGGACCTGGCCTGGACCCACGGCGCCCGGCTTTTCGCCTCGCTCTGGTACGGCCCCCCCGCCCATATGGAGTTCGAAAACCTCTCGCGCCTCCCCGATTTCGTCCAATGGGCGCGCCCCCACGATGGCGCCATCGAGGAATGGGCCATGGCCGTGCTCCGCCTCGCCGGCCCAGGCTGGGAATCCACGCCCGCCGGAACCGAGCCCTCCTTCATCCCCGCCTTCACGCGCGCCGGGTACGAACGCGTCCAGGCCATCCGCCTCGATGACCCCGAAATCCAGCTCGCCACGCTCGCCACCGCCGGCGGTTTCACCATCGACGACATCGCCGCGCGCATGCGCGTCCCGCCCGCCGATGCCCGCAAGGTGTTCTTCCGCTTCTACTGCGTCGAAATCATGGATTATTGGCCGCGGTCCGCCCTCCGCCCCGCCGCTCCAGGCGCCACACCCCCAAATCCCGCGGCCCCCACGCCATCGCCCAGCGCAACCGCGGTCGCCTCCACGGCCTTCACCCCGTCCCCAGCGCCCCAGCCCGCCGCCATGGCTGCGCCTTCCCAACCCCATCCCGCCGCGCGCACTTCATCCCCACCCGCCGCCCCAACCCCCGCCGCTC
>CAYSZK010000069.1:0-21282 GCA_964435495.1 uncultured Verrucomicrobiales bacterium | reverse complement strand
GACGGCGGCACGATCCGGGGCAAAGCCGCTGGCGAGACAATCCTGTCGTTCGTGAGCCTGGGCGCCAGTGGCGGCGGCGGGGACAACGAGCCCAGCGCGAAGGGCGGGACAATTGAGTTCCGATCCGGCGAATCGGTTTATATTCACGATGTCTCCGCACGTGCGGACGGTGGATACGGAAATTACGATGGCGCCCATGGCGGCGCCGGGGGAACGGTCCGGTTCTTTAGCAGCAACGGCATGGTCGAAGCGGCGGTGTTTGGCACCGGCTACGAGGGCGATTATCCTACCCTGTCCGCGGACGGCGGCGGCGCCGGGTACTACAGCGTCGCCGACGGCGGCGCGGCGGGGTTGGTTGAGTTGATTGGGTGGACGGGCGTGTCTGTGTCGGACATGGATCTTCGGGCGAACGGCGGATACGCGGGGGAATTGGGCGGCGCGGGCGGCCGCGGCGGCACCAACTGGCTGTCCGCGGCCAACGGGCCGGTTTCCACGATCTACACGGAGATCACCTCGGACGGCGGCGAGGGGCGCGGCGGCGGGGATGGCGGGGCCGGCGGCATGGTCTATGTCTTCGCGGGCGGGACCAACGGCCATGTGACGATCCAGGATTCGCTGCTCAGCGCCAAGGGCGGAGACAGCGAAGGGGGCCGGTCCGGGGACGGCGGGACCATCACGGTTCTCGGCACGCGGGACGTTTCGATTGCCCAGTCCGATTTGATTGCCGACTCGGACCCGTGGCCGTCGGCGGCGGGCGGCACGGGCGGCACGATCACGGTTGAAGCGGACGGAGACGTGTTGCTGGATGACGCGCTGTTTTCGGCCGATGGCGGCGACGCCGATGATGGTTGGGCGGGCGCCCAAGGTGGCAATGGCGGGTCCATAACGGTGAACGCGGTTTCGAACGTTGTGGGGACCGGGTCCCTGGTGGAATTTCGCGCCCGGGGCGGCGCCGTAAGCGGGACCTCGACGAATTCGGTGGCCGGCGGGGACGGAGGGCAGATTACCCTCGGAGCCGGAGGGGACCTGAATTTCGTGGACGGACAGATATTTGATGCTCAAGGGGGCGCGGGCAAGAGCGGCGGCAACGGCGGCTTGATCGACGCCGGGGCCGGCGGCTCGGTGGTTTTCGGAAGCGGATCGCTGAACGCGGCGGGAAGCGACGGGACGCTGTTCGGCGGCGCGGGCGGCGTGGTCAACGTTTGGGCGACACAGGATATTTCCGCTGTGGGAACGATGGTTGCGGCCGGGGGCGGAAACGTCTTTGAAGAGGTCGGCGGCCCATCGGGCGGCTCAGGGGGTGGCGGCGGCACGGTTTCCGCCATCGCGGGCGGCCAGCTTCTGTTCCAGAGCATGACCTTTGACATCAAAGGCGGCGATTACACCGGATTTTCGGGGCCCGGCTACGGTGGGGACGGCGGGACGCTGTTCGTGAACAGCGGCGGGCTGGTGGCCATCTTGGGGAGCGCATTTTACATGAATGGCGGCAACATCGTCTATGGAATCACCAATTCCATGCCCGGCGAAGGCGGATCGGTCTCCCTCAACGGCGGCACGATTGTTGTGGAATCGTCCATTTTCCAGGTGGAAGGGGGCGACCAATGGGGCGGGACCTCGGATGCGGGTGGGCTAGGCGGCGTCTTTACGGCCCGGACGCCCGGTTCGGCGGTGTTTTCCAACGCCACCATTCACGCGGACGGCGGCGGCGCGGCCAACGCGCCGGGCACCGGTGGGAACGGCGGGGAGATCGAAATTTCGGCGGGCGGCGACGTGATTGCCGCCGGGGGGAGCTCCCTCACCGCTCTGGGCGGCGGCATGGCCGGAGACGGGTCGGGCGGCGCGGGCGGGACAGTCACCTTGCACTCCTCCAACGGCATGGTGCACGTCAAATCCAGCGGGTCCGTGGCGCTCAACGTCCAAGGCGGCTCCACGGATGACGGGACTGGCGGACAGGGAGGAACCGTAACGGTGTTTGGGGAGAGCGGCGCGCAATTCCAGTCGGCCCAGATTTCTGCCGACGGCGGCGGCGCGTTCGGCTATCTCGGGGGAACGGGCGGCGACGGGGGCCTGGTTTCGGTCACAACCGGCAACGGGTCCGCGGTCTTTTCGAACGTGACGTTGAGCGCGTTGGGCGGCTCCTCCTACAGCGGCGGCGACGGCGGCGACGGCGGCGATGTGATGGTCACCGCGGGCGGGACAGGGTCGGTGAGTCTGGCCAACACCCTCCTGTTGGCGGACGGCGGGTATGGGGCGGGTTCGGGGAGCGGAGGCGGCGCGGGCGAAGTGACGGTTCAGGCGGGCGGGGACGTGACTGTGACGGGAGGCGGCAACGCGTTGAACGCCCGTGGCGGTTCGGGGGATAATGCCGGAGACGGGAACGACGTTGTGGTTCAAGCGGGCGGGAACATCTTTATTGCCGACGGGGTGCAAGTGGATGTGTCCGGGGGGAACAGTTTTGCGTTCACCAACGCCGCGGGCGGATTGGCGGGGGACATTGAGGTGGCGGCGGGGGGGAATGTGACGGCCAGCAACGCGACGTTTCGGGCGCGCGGCGGGGACACGCCCTATGGCGACGGTGGCGGGGATGGCGGCAGCATCGACGTCACGGCGGTGGCGGGCACGGTGTCCCTCATTAGTTCGGCGCTCGACACGCGCAATGGCGATCAACTCCCGTCCGGGTCTGGGAGAGGCGGGAACATCACGATTACGTCGTCAAACACGGCGCCGCCGGGCTACGGGGTGTTATTGTCGTCAACGTTCTTGAAGACGGGGGACGACGGGCCGACGGCCTACAGTGCGGGGGCGGGGGACATTACCGTCCGGAGCGAGGCGACAAGCGGCGTGGGGATACGGATCGACAACTCGTCGCAGCTGCTGGCGCTGGCGCAGAATCCGGGGTTGCACAAGATTCTGGTGGAGAGCAAGGGGGCCGCGATTGAGGTGATCAATTCGACGCTGGATGCGAAGAATGGGACGGTTGAGGTGCGGAACCCGGGGAACATTCTCCTTGAGAACGCGAATTTGCGTGCGGACACGATCAAGGCGCTGGTGTTGTCGGGGGATGGCTGGCTGCGGATTCGGGGTGGCACGATCGACGCGAATTCATCCATGTTCCTTTACGGTGGGCTGGCTTCAGGCGGGGTGGAGTTTCAGGAGGACACAAGCCTGATTGGAAGTTCGATGAAGTACATCGCGGGTGACACGGTGCGCATTTTGAATGGAAAGAACGTCAATGTTTCTGGTCCGGCCGCGCAGGTGTTCGCAAACCAGCATGAGTACAATTCCGGTGGATACGGCGACTTTACCGGAAGCGGCGCCGTCAATGCGGGCAACCCCGGGGACGCTCCGGTTCCTTGAGTTTCGGAGCGCGGCGAAGTGCCGCCTCTAAATGTTCCGTCCAGTGTTCCACACGGAAAGCCGTTGGCGGCCAAAGGCCTTTTGGACTGCGGTGGCAGAGCGGATGCGGCGACACCGCTTTGGAGCGCTGGGCTCGGGGGGGACGGTCCACCACGAAGGGGAAGGGGGGATTTTAACCACGGAGACACGGAGATCACGGAGTGGGGACGGAAGTGGAAGCGGCGTCCCGCCGCTTAACGTGTTGGCCCACCAAGGCGCGTTGGCCTGTCCCCTGGCCTTCTGCCTTCAACTCCCAATCCCCCCTCCGCGCACTCCGCGTCCTCCGCGGTTAAGATTCATTCTTCTTCCCGCGCGAAAGCGGTGTGGCGGCCTCCGGCCTTCCCACCGCACTCCAAAGGCTTCCGCTTACCAGGCAGTCCAGCCGCCGTCCACGGGGAGGATGGCGCCTGTGACGAACTTGGAGGCGTCGCTGGCGAGGAACAAGGCCACGCCCTTGAGATCGTCGCCGACGCCGGTGCGCTGGAGCGGGGTGCGCTCGTTGATCTTGTTCAGAACGTCGCCCTGGAGGATGTGGCGGTTCTGGTCGGACACAAAGGTGGCCGGGCAAACGCAGTTGGCGCGGACGTTGAACCTGCCGAGGTTGGTGGCGAGGTCGCGTGTGAAGTTGACGACCGCGCCCTTGCTGGCGTGGTAGGCGGGGAACTCGAAATCCTCGTCGCGGCTGGCCACGTAGAGGCTCTTGTCGAGGCCCACCAGGCCGTAGATCGACCCGATGGTGATGATGCTGCCCCAGCGCTGTTTGCGCATCGTTTCGGCCACGGCGGCGCAGGTGAGATAGGTGCCGGTGATGTTGACGGCCATGATTTTCTGGAAGGTGTCCAGGCCCTCGGGCGCGAGGGGATGGCCGTCGTTGATGCCGGCGCTGGTGATGCAGATGTGCAGGCCGCCGAAGGCGTCGAGGGTCTTCTTGACGGCCGCCACGGTCTGTTCCTTGTCGGTGACGTTGAGTTTGACCTCGATGGCCTTGCCGCCCATGGACTGGATATGTTTGACGGCGGCCTGGCGGTCGGCGTCGGAATCCATGGACGCCAGGGCGACGCTGGCACCGGCCTCGACGAGGCCCTCCGCCATTTGCAGCCCGAGGCCGCGCGTTCCGCCGGTGATGAAGGCGGTCTTACCGGTGAGGTTGTAGAGTTCTTTGATGGTTTTGCTCATGGTTGCTCCAATTGGGTTGGGGGTTTGGGTTGGGGATTGGGGGTCAGGAAAAGCGGGTCTTGAGCGCGCGAACCGCTCCCGAGGTTTCGGGGTTCAAGAGATTGCGCAATTCCGCGCCGGGCGTCCAGAGCGCCGCGAGGTTCTCGACGAACAGCCGGGCGGTGGTGCGGTAGGCGTCGGTGGTGACGCCGGCTTGGTGGGGGGAAAGCGTGATGTTGTCGAGGGCGAGGAGCGGGTCGTTGGGGGCGGGCGGTTCGTGGTCGAAAACGTCGAGCGCGGCGCCGGCGAGGCGGCCGTTCTTGAGCGCGTCCACGAGCGCCTTTTCATCGACCAACTCGGAGCGGGCGGTGTTGACGAGGTACGCGGTGGGTTTCATCAGCGCCAGGCGTGCGGCGTTGATGAGGTGGCGCGTTTCGGGGGTGAGCTTCGCGTGGACGGAGACAAAATCCGACTGGCGCATGAGATCGTCCAGGCCGGCGGGCTCGGCGCCGGCGGCCTGGAGAGCCGCGGCGGGGACGTAGGGATCGTGGACAAGGAAGCGCATTTCGAACCCGGCGAGTTTTTTCACGATGAGCCGGCCGATCTGGCCGAAGCCGACCAGGCCAAGGGTGCGCTCGGGGAGTTCCGGGACGCAGGCGTCGTTTGCGAATTTCTTGCGCCAGACGCCCTGCTTGAGCGCGGCGTGGCCGCGGGCGATGTTGCGCATCTCGCAAAGGATCAGGCCGATAGCGTATTCGGCAACGGCATGGGCATTGCGCCCGACCGTGTTGACGACGGCGATGCCGCGCCGGGTGGCCTCGGCGACGTTGACGTTCTGGACGCCGGTGCGCCCGACGGCGATGAGTTTGAGCCGTTTGGCGGCGTCGAGGACGGGGATGTTGACCGGGCAGAACTGCGTGAAGAGGAGGTCGGCGTCCCGGACGGCTTCGAGGAGGGCGGCGGGGGCGGGAACGGCTTCGGCGCCGTTTTGCTCGCAGGCGAGATTGTGGCGCTGGAGCGTTTCGAGGCCGCCAGTGTCCCAGTCGAGGGTCGAGAGCTGGATTCTGGGGTGGAGCCGGGGCTGGACGACATCCCGGAAGGTTGCGGCGGGGAGGAAGAGATCACCAATGGCGAGGAGGTTCATAGCGGAGAAAGTTTACCACGAAGGACACGAAGAACACGAAGGGGGAGTGGGGAGGTGGAGGTCATGATGAGGGGGAGTGTTACCACGAAGGGCACGAAGAACACGAAGGGGGAGTGGGGAGGTGGGGGTCATGATGAGGGGAGTGTTACCATGAAGGACACGAAGGGGATCATAGAACGTAGCGTTTGATTCCGTTCTTAAGCTTGACCGTATTGAAGTTCATTAGGAGGCCAGCCTTGATGCTGGAAAGCTTCAGGTAGGTAATGAGTTGGGCAACGTGAATGGGTTCTATAGCTTTGACGCTCTTGAGTTCGACGATGAGCTCGGACTCGCAGAGGATGTCAATGCGGTAGCCGGAATCAAGCGCAAGGCCTTTGTAGTGGATGGGCAGCTCCGCTTCGCAAACGTGCCGAATCCCGGCGGCGTCCAACTCGTGGCTCAGGCAGCGCCGGTAAGAGGATTCAAGCAATCCGGGCCCGAGCGCCCGATGCACCTCGATGGCGCATCCAATTACCTTGTGGGACAGGGGGTCGAATGTGAATCGCTCGTGGGCACGGTAAGAGGCGAAGTCTTCCATGGCATCGGAAGGATCGCGCGGGTTTTCCATAGGCAAAGATGCCGCAAAGTCCTCGTTCGCCGGACCCGATCCCGGTTCTGTTGGTTCGTCGTGATGTTGCATGGCAAACGCCAACTCAGCAAGGGTTCGACATAAGGGAAAATCTTACCACGAGGGCACATTCCAAGGCATCCCCATCCGCAACCATCCTTGGTTGAACTTCCCCCCTTCGTGGCCTTCGTGTTCTTCGTGGTGAAGAAACTCCCCGTTCCCCTTGTCTGTGATTTCCCCGTTCAGGCTCATCGTGGTGGGACATCGGGCTCAATGCATCAGCAGGCCGCCGCTGATATCGACGGTTGCGCCGGTCATGTATTGGGCGCGGGGCGAAACCAGAAAGATGGCGACGTCGGCGACTTCCTTCGCGTCGGCGATGCGCTTGAGGGGAATGCGTTCGAGATACTTTTCCCTGTTCTCGGACAGGGTTTTCTCCGTGGCGGGGGTGAGGGCCATGCCGGGGGCGAGGGCGTTGCAGGTGATGCCTTTCTCGGCGGTTTCGCGGGCG
Source organism: uncultured Verrucomicrobiales bacterium (assembly GCA_964435495.1). Taxonomy (GTDB): domain Bacteria; phylum Verrucomicrobiota; class Verrucomicrobiia; order JADLBR01; family JAIBCM01; genus CAYSZK01. Next base: position 14,469 of record CAYSZK010000069.1, on the reverse strand, counting down.
ATGGACTTGGTAAGGCCGAGGATGCCGGCCTTGGCGGCGGCGTAATGGGCGTGGCCGGTGGTGGCGCCGCGGAAGGCGGCCTGGGAGGAGATGTTGAGGATGGACCCTTTCGCGTTGTTGCGGAGCATCTGTTTGACCATGGCTTGGCAGGTGAGAAAATAGGAGGTGAGGTTGACGTCCAGGGTCTTGCGCCATTGCTCATCCGTGATGTCCACAAACCAGTCGTGCGGCCAGAGCTGGTGCGAGTTGATGAGCACATGGAGCGGGCCGAAACGGCGTTCGGCGGCGGCGAAGGCGCTTTCGACGGACGCGCGCCGGGTGACGTCGCATAGGAACCCGGCGGCCTGGGCGCCGCCGCGCGAGGCGCCGCTGCGCGAGGCATGTTGGACGGCGGCTTCGAGGCGCTCCTCGTTGAGGTCGAAGAGGGCGGCATTGGCGCCTTCGGCGACAAGGCCGGCCGCCAGCTCGCGTCCGATGCCACCGGCGGCGCCGGTGATGACGGCGGTTTGGTTGGCGAGGAGGAGGTCCATGGAACAGGATCAGGCGGAAGGGGCCGGCGAGTGGAACACGGATTCGAGTTCGTTCCAGACGGGGCGCATCTGTTCGGTGATGGATTGGAAGGCTTTGAACCGGGCCGCGTAGGCGGGGCCGAGCACGGCGCGGGGTTCGTGCGTGCGCGCGGCGCGGGCCATGGCGCGGACGGCGGACGGGAGGTTGGGATGGGCCTTGACGCCAACGGCGGCGCACATGGCGGCGCCGAGGGCGCCGACTTCGCGGGCTTGGGGGACGCGCAGGCGCAGGCCGAGCACGTCGGAGAACATCTGGCTCCAGATGGCGCTGCGGGAGGCGCCGCCGGAGAGGCAGACGTCGGTTGCTTTGCGTCCGCCGGGCAGGAGGCGCTGGACGTGGACGGCGTGGGAGAAGACAACGCCTTCGAAGAGCGCGGCGAGGAGATGGCGGCGTTCCTGCCATCCGGCGAGGCCGTAGAAGCCGGCGCGCCCATTGGGATGGGTGTTGGAACCGTAGAGATACGGATGAAAAAAGACGGGGGTGGTGGCGGGTTCGACCGTGGCGACCATCTCGTCCACAATGTCGTACACGGAGCGTCCGGCGGCTTTGGCGTCGCGGTCCAGGTCGGAGCAGGCTTCGCGGACGAACCAGGTGAGGTTGGCGGTGGAGGAGGCGGAGGCTTCGAGCTCTTCCCAGACGCCGGGCACGGCGTGGCGGGAGGTGCCGAAGATGCCGGGGCGGTTGAGCGGGGAATCGAGGAAGAATTGGTTGATGGACCAGGTACCGGCGACAATGGAGAGCTGGCCGGCGGCGGCGGCGCCGCTGCCTAGGGCGGAGGCGTCGATGTCGGCGAGGCCGTTGACGACGGGGACGCCGGCGGGCAGGCCGGTGGCCTGGGCGGCGTCCCGGGAGATTTCCCCGATGACCTCGCAGGAGCCGGAGACGGGGGCGAGTTTTGGGGCGATGCTTTCGAGGCCGTACTGGGCGAGGAGCCGCGGGGTGGCGGCGGGCTCGGCGATGTCGAGCAGGCCGAGTTTGCTTTGTTCGGAGGCGTCAAATGCGAAGGCGCCGGTAAGGCGCCATTTGATGTAGTCCTTGATGACGAAAACGCGTTCGGCGGCGGCGAGGGCGGCGGGCTCGTGGCGGTGAATCCAGGAGAGGACTTCGATGGTTTGGCCGGTCCAGACGCCCTGTCCGTGGATGGCGCGGGCGGCTTCGGCGAAGGCGGGCGTGCGCGGCTCGGCGGCGGCGCGATTGTCGAGGGCGAGGATGCCGTTGCGGGTGGGTTTGCCGCCGGGCCCGATGAGGGCGGCGCCGTTGCCGGCGCCGGTCACGCCGATGGCGGCGATGCGGGGCGCGAGGTTCGGGACGGCCATGAGGAGATTGCGGAGGGCGGCGCAGGCGGTGGTCCAGAGGGTTTCGGGGTCGTATTCCATCCAACCCGGATGCGGCGAGAGTGTGGCCAGGGAGGCCTCGGCGTCGCCGAGTTCGGCGCCGGCGGGATCGAACGCGGCGGCTTTGACCACGGAGGTGCCGCAGTCGATGGCGAGGAAGACGGGATCGGCGGGGGTTTGGAAGCGGGCGCTCATGACAGGAATTTGGCGGCGGTGCCGGCGCAGGCAAGATCGTTCCGCAGGACGGCGGAGGCGGCGTCATAGACGGCCTGGCGGGCGTCGGTCTTGGCGGCGAGGGCCTTTTCGTGGGCGCTGCGGATGGCGTGGCCGATGTTGATCTTGGCGATGCCGCGTTCGATGCCGCCCAGTATGTACTCGCGCGGGATGCCGGTGCCGCCGTGCAGGACAAAGGGGACGGGGGCGCGGTCCCGGAGGCGCGCGAGGTGGGCGAGGTCGAGGCGGGCGCGGGGTTTGTCTTTGCCGCGGGCGGCGGCGGAGATGGCGCCGTGGATGCTGCCGACGGCGACGGACATCCAATCGACGCCGGTTTCCTTGACAAAACGGGCAAGGTCATCCGGGCCGGTGAAGCCTTTGCCGCTGGCGAAAAGTTCCTCGTAGGGGGGCAGGGGGCCGGACTCGTGGCCGAGGACGGCGCCGAGCTCGGCTTCGACGGGGACGTTGCGGGCGTGGGCCATTTCGACGATTTCGCGGGTGGCGGCGATATTTTCGTCGAGGGCCAGGCGGGAGCCGTCGATCATGACGGAGTCGTAGCCGGCGTCGAGGGCGCGGCGGAGGATGGCGGCGTAGGGGACGCGGAGGTTGTCCTCGTCGATGACGGGGACGTGGTCGAGGTGGAGCCGGGTGAAGCGGGTGTCCTTGACGCGCTCGTATTCCTCGCGGACGGCTTCGGGGCTTCGGGCCTCGAACTTCTCCCATTCGAGGCGCGCGACGGCGAGGAACCCGAAGCTGTTGGCGTCGCGGAGGGCGGCGACGACGGGTTCCATCATGGGGAGGTAGGGAATGTTGAAGGCGGGGATGACGAATCCGCCGCGCCAAGCTTTGAGGATGATGTCGTGGGAGGTCACGGGAGGAGGGCGGGGACTTTGGCGAAGGCGGCGCGGTTATGGGCGATTTCCTGGGCGCAGACTTCGTCGGGGGTGGCGCCGGGGCGTTCGAAGGCGAGGGTGACGCCCTCGGGGAAGATCTCGCGGCTTTTGGCGAGGAGCGGTTCGATGGCGGCGGCCTTGGAAAAGGGGGTGTGGCCCATGTGCTTGAGGAAGCCGGGGCCGAGGACGGCGATGCGGCAGCGTTCGATGGGATTTTCGAGGAGGAGCGGGAGGGTTGGGACGGGGGCTTTTTCGGCGAGGAGTTTGAGGATGGCGGCGTTGTTGACGACGCCCGTGCCGAGTTCGACGCCGATGAGATCGAAGCCGAGGGGCGCGGGGAGGACGGCGTATTCCTTGAGATGGACGCCGAAGGTGTACGGGGCGAGGGCGGCGGCGGTTTCGAGGGGGTCCTCGAGGAGCGCGATGGAATTGCCGGTGTCGAGGAGGACACCGACGCGGGGGCTGCCGATGTCGGCGAGCATGGCGGCGACCTGGGTGGCGGGGTAATCCTGGTGGTTTTCGAGGGCGAACCACATGCCGGCGTCCTCGTAGAGGCGGGCGGCCTGCCTGAGGATGGCGGTGAGGTCCTTGAGGGGCATGGGGTCCTGGAGGCCGAGGAAGGGGCCGCAGGCGTGGCGGACGAGCGTGACGCCCATTTCGCGGGCGGTTGCGATCTGGCGGCGGAAGCGTTCCTCGGAGGGTGCGCCGTAATCGGCGGCGGTGAGGAGGATGCCGTTTTGGGCGGCGAAATCGCGGAGGCGGCGGCGGTTTTCCTCGGCGCCTTCGGGATGGTTGAACATGAAATCGGCCTGGAAGGCTTTGGCCCCGGCGCGGGCGGCCTCGGCGAGGATGGCGGGGTCCTGGAGGCGGCGATGGCGCCACTTGTTGAGGCAGTAGGAAAAATCGGCGAAGCCGGGGACGAACGTGGGTTTCATGGGGGTGGAAGGGGGGTGGAAGGGGGGTGGTTGCTGGAATGGACTGCGGCGAAACTAGCGGGCGAGGTTGAAGCGTGTAAATCTAAAAGTGGCGGGTGGCGAGGGCAAGGTTGTGCCCTCTGTGAAGGGGGGATGGACTTCCGTGCGAAGGCGGGCTAAGGATGTTGCTCCGATGGAAACGTCCGGGATTTGCGGTGGGCCGCGCGGCGCCAGGGCGCGGGGATGAAATTTTCCCCTGGCGGCCTTTTGGGATGGTTTCCGTTTGTGGAAGCGGCGCGGGCGTATCGTCCGGCGTATTTGCGCAAGGACATTGTGTCGAGCCTGACGGTGGCGTTGTTGGACGTGCCGCAGGGGATCGCGTACGCGCAAATCGCGGGGTTGCACCCGGTGTACGGGTTGTATTCGAGCATTGTGATGGCGGCGGTGAGCGCGTTGTTCAACAACAGCAACCACATGATTTGCGGGCCGACCAACGCGATCTCGATTGTGACGGCGAGCACGATGCTGAGCGTCGCGCCGGAGCTGCGGGCGAACCCGGCGGCGGTGGTGGGGTTGCTGACGTTGCTGGTCGGCCTGGTGCAGTTGGCGTTCGGCCTTTTGCAGGTGGGGAACCTGTCCCAGTTTGTGTCGCGGAGCGTGTTGGTGGGGTTCACGGCGGGGGCCGGGCTTTTGATCGCGTTGAACCAGGTGGGCGCGTTGCTGGGGCTGCGGCTGGAGGCGTCGGACAGCCTGGTGGAACGGCTGGCGGACACCGTGCGCCACGCGGGCGAAACCAATTGGGTGTCGGTGGCGCTGGGGGTGGGGACGGTGGCGGTGATCCTGTTTGGGCGGCGGTTTGCGAAGAGGCTGCCCTGGCCGTTGCTTGCGATTGTGGCGGCGGCGGCGGCGGTGTGGGCGTTTGATTTGGAGGCGATGGGGGTGAAATTGGTGGGGGAGGTGCCGCGGTCGCTGCCGCCGTTCACGCCGCCGGCGTTCGACCTGGGTACGCTGCGGGATTTGGCCGACGACGCGCTGGCCATCGCGATCCTGGGCTGCGTGGAATCGATGTCCATCGCCAAGAGCATCGCGGTGTCCACGGGGCAGCGGATGAACAACAACCAGGATTTCGTCGGGATGGGCCTGTCGCATGTGGCGGGCGCGTTTTTCCATTGCATGCCGGGGTGCGGCAGCTTCACGCGTTCGGCGCTCAACCACCAGTCGGGCGCGGCGACCCGGTTTTCGGGGTTTTTGTGCGCCTGCTGGGTGGCGGTGATCCTCCTGCTGTTCGGTCCGGCGGCGCGGTACATTCCGGCCTCGGCCCTTGCGGGGATGCTGGTGATTCTGGGGTTGAGCCTGTTGAAGTGGAGCCACATCAAGGTGGCGCTCTTTGCGACGCGCAGCGACGCGACGGTGCTGCTGGTCACGTTCCTGTGCACGCTGTTCCTGCATCTGGAGACGGCGATCTACGTGGGGGTGATGAGCTCGTTGGTGTTGTTCCTGCGCAAGGCGAGCGCGCCGCACCTGGTGGAGTACGACCTGGAGGGCGACCGGATGCGGGAGATCGCCAGCGGGTCGGAGCGGTCGAACCCGGCGATTTCGATCATCCACGTGGAGGGGGAACTGTTCTTTGGGGCGGCGGGGCTGTTTGAGGACGAAGTGCGCCGCCTCGCGCGGGACCCGTCGGTGCGGGTGGTGATCCTGCGCATGAAAAACGCGCGGCATCTGGACGCGACGGCGGTGATGGCGCTGGACGCGCTCAACAAGTTCCTCAAGGAGAGCGGGCGGCTGATGTTGATCAGCGGGGCGACGGCGGATGTGATGCGCGTGTTGCGCAACAGCGGGTTGGTGGCGCGGATGGGGCCGGACCGCGTGTTTGAGGCGGAGGACAACCTGACGGTGGCGACGCGCAAGGCGCTGCTGAAGGCCAAGGAATTTCTGGGCCGCACGGAGACGCCGGAGGTGCGGGTGTTTTACGACGAGAGCCGCGCCGCAAAGAAGGGCACGAAGGGGGAGGGCTGAGCGGGGGGGGCTGGAGAGAGCCCGCGGGACAGGTTGTGCCGGCGGCCTCCCGCGCGGAGCGGCCGGCTCAAGAGCCAGTGGCTCAAGCTCCGGCGGCGGCGTGGGATTGGAGGACGTGGAGGGACACGAATTCGAGGGCGGAAAGGTGGGTGGCCTCGAGCACAACGGGGGGCGGGCAGCCGTTTTCGAGGGCTTCGAGCCATCGGGCGACGCAAAGGCACCAGCGGTCGCCGGGTTCGAGGCCTGGAAACCCGGCTTCGGGCCGCGGGGTGGAAAGGTCGTTGCCGCGGGACCGGGTGAACGCGAGAAAGTCCGCGGTCATGACGGCGCAGACGACGTGGAAGCCGGTGTCCCCGGCGCCGGTGTCGCAGCAGCCGGTGCGGTAGAATCCGGTGACCGGGTCCAGGCCGCAGGTTTGCAGGGGTTCGCCGAGGACATTTTTTGCGCGGGTCATGAGGGCTTCCTTGGCCGGGGAGAATGGCGGGTTGCGCGGCAAGAGCAAGGCCGGGAATGGCGGAATTTGGGGAGGAGGGCAAGGCGGGGATTGACGGCGGGAAGAAAAGCCAGCAAGAGGAGGCGTGAGCCGAGGCTGGATGGGCGCCGACAGGGACCCGCGGATTGAGCGGATGCGGTCGTTTGCCCTGGGGGTGATGCGGGGGGCGGCCATGCTGGCGGGCGCGCTGTTGGCGGCGGGATTGGCGGTGGTTTTGGGCGTCCGCATTTTTGGCCTGCCGTCGCCGGTGGAATCGCGGCTGAAGGACGAGCTTGGCCGCCATGGCCTTGTGCTGGACTATCGGAAGCTGCGGCTGAATCTGCTGGGCGAAGTGGTGGCGCGGGATGTGAGCCTGCGGCGCGCAACCGACCCGGCCGGAACCGGGATTCTGTTGAAGCGGCTGGAGGTGGGCATTTCGTGGCCGTCGTGGTTCCGCCGGGAACCGCTGATCCGCAGCATCGGCCTGTCCAAGGGCGAAATCGAAGTGCCGTTGGACGCGAACGAGGCGGTGCGCATCCGGGGCATCGGCGGGCGGCTGTTGTGGGACGCCAACGAGGTGGAGGTGGAGGGCATGGAATGCCGGGTGGCGGGCGTCACGGTCCGGATCGAGGGGCGCGTGCCGTCGGCCGAGCGGCGGACGCCGGGGCGTCCGGTGTTCGACGGGGATTTGGCGCGTTTCGCGCCGGTGTGGCGGAGCGTGCGGACGGCGCTGGAGGACATCCAGGCGCGGGAGGCGCCGGTCGTGCGGGTGTTGCTGGGCGGGGCACGGGGAGGGGAGGAGGGGATGCGTGCCGAGGTTACGGCCGAATGGAAGCCGTTTGAGTGGCGGGGCACGGCGTGGTCGGGCCTGGGACTGCGTTTGGTGGCGGCGCCCCGCGAGATGCGGCTGGAACGGCTGGTGCTCGGGTCGAAGGCGGGCGGGGAGATAGAGGTGGAGGCGCGCGTGGACTTTGTGGGGCGGCAGGGGTTCGGACAGGTGCGGATTTCGGTGCCGCCGCGCGCTCTGGCGCCGGCGGCGAAGGGCCCTGCGCGGCGGGCGCTGGACTCCCTGGCGTTCACGGCGCCGCCGGTGATGGAAGCGGCGGTGACGGCGGACTGGTCGCAAGGCTTGGCGTGGAAAGTGACGGGGGACCTGGATTGGCGGGAGTTCCGGTGCGGGGGGGAGACGGTGGACCGGTTGCGGGTGCCGTTTGCGCGGGACGGGACGCGGACGTTCATTCCGGAGGCCGTGCTGGAGGCCGGAGGCGAGCGGTTGACGGTGGAGCTGATCGAGGACCGGGGCGCGCGAACGGTGAAGGCGCGGGTGGCGGGTTCGGTGAACCCGAAGCGGCTGCAAGCGGCGTTGCCGGAGGGGGCGCAACCGTTCCTGAACTCGTGCGAATTCAGCGAGGGCGTGGCGTTGGAGGCGTCGATGGAGGGGCGGTCGTTCCGGGTGGGCGAGTGGCGGGTGGGGAGCCGCGCCAGCGTGCGCGGCGCCGTGTACAAGGGCGTGAAAATTTCGCGGTTGGAGACCGACGTGGAATCGGACGGCAAGACCCTGCTGTTCCGGGACGTGGTGCTGGAGAAACCGGAGGGGCGCGGGACGGCGGCGGAAATGGAGCTGGACCTGGCGACGCGGCGGATGCGGGTGAAGGAGGGGCGCTCCCAACTGCACGTGCAGCAGACGGGCCACCTGTTTGGGGGGAATTTCGAGGAGTATTGCAGGCCCTACGTGTTCCGCGCGCCGCCGCGGGTTGATTTCGCGGGGATGATCGATCTGGGCAATGGCCCTGGGACGGACCTCGCGGTGAAAGTGAACGGTGGGGCGATGACCTACCCGTTCTTGGGCCGGATTTTGCCGCCGACGGCGGTCGAGGCGGAGATGCAGTTCCGGGGGGCGCGGATGAGCCTGCGGCAATTGCGGGCGCGGCTTTACGACGGCACGCTGGCGGGAACGGCGGAGTTCGATTTTTCAAGGCCCGAAGCGGTGATGGACGGGAAGTACGAGGTGGCGTCGATGGATTTCGCGAAGTTCATGGCGGGTCTTTTTGATGTGGGCGGGGTATCGGGCCGGATTTCGGGGACGTGCGCGATCCGGGGCCAGATCGGGCGGATGGAGAGCCTGCGCGGGGGCGGCGACGTGGCGGTGGCGGATGGGTACCTGATGAGCATCCCGTTCCTGGGCGGGCTGTCGGCGGTGATGAACACCATTGTGCCGAACCTGGGCTACGCGAAGGCGAGCGACGCGCGGGGGGCCTACACGCTGGCGGAGGGGTTTGTGCGGACCCAGGATTTGAAGATCAGCAGCGCGCTGTTTTCGATCATCTGCGACGGCGAGTACAACTTCGTCCGGGACCAACTGGGGATGGACGCGCGTGTGAATGTGCGGGGTCCGGCGGGATTGATGCTGTTTCCGGTGAGCAAGTTGTTTGAGTACCGGGGGACCGGGCCGCTGAAGAACCCGAAATGGGCGCCGAAGCTGCTGGGGGGGTAGCGGGCGTGGCGCGTTTCAGGGCCGGAAGGCGGCGGTGATTTCGGCGAGGGCGTCCTCGCCCTTGGGGCAGGGGGCGCGAGAGCTTGAACTGCCAGCCCAACGTTCGCAGATGGGAAGACTTCGAAGGGGGGTGTTCTCTCTTGCGAAGGCTGGCGGCGGGCCAAGAGTCGGCCACACCGAATCGTCGCGGCGCCGTCAACGCATCTGCCAAACTGCCAGTAGGTTACAATTTTGTTCTTGCGGTACGTGAAAAAACGCATACGTTTGTATTGGTAGCCGGCAGAGACCATGAATCGAAAGGATTGCGGACCTTGCCGGTCCGGCACAGAAAGGAACCCTCATGCCGTCGCTTCAGTTCAAAGGAAAGGCCCTCGTCCAGAACTTTCACCTCGTCGTTCCCCACCACGAGATCAAGCCCATCCGCGAGTTCCCTCACCGCCGAGCGCGTCCGCCGCGTCATCAAGGGTGTCCCCGGAGCAAAAGATGATGCTCTTCGCAACGGCCTTGGCGGCACGTTCACCTTTGCCGAGGTCGGCCATGCCCTTAAACTCCGCTCCCTCCTCAAAGGGCGCGACCTTCCACCTTACGGCGACCTCGCCAGTTACGTCTTTTACACCGCCACCGGCGAGCAGTTCGACCCCTCCGCCATAAACCGGAAATCGGGCTTCATCGGTTCCAGCGCCCGTTACGACGTCTATCTCTTCTACGAACCCACGCTCGACTTTCTCCGCACTGCCGCCCTCACGCTCGATACAGCCCGCAAGCTCCCCAAAGGCACCGGCAAACGGCGCCTGGTCTTCGCCCCCACCAAGTACCTCGACAGCCTCCACCTCGAGCAACACCGGATTGATTTCTGCCAGTTGCCGTTCGAGATTTACAAGGCCGCCCGCCCCGCCAAGCCATGAACCTCAAGGATTTCCAGGTCAACGCCCTGTCGGAGGTTCGGGGATACCTCGAACACCTGGCCCACTGGCGCAAACGCGCCTGGGACGGTTCGGAATGGCTCTTCGACTTCGCGGAGAAGGCGTGGGAAAAGGCCGGTGTCGGGCGGGTGTACCTGAAAAAGCAGGACGGCATGGGGCGCCCGCTCCCTGTCTTCTGCCTCAAGATTCCCACCGGCGGCGGCAAAACGCTGCTCGCCACCCATGTCATCGGCCTGGTCCACGACATCTACCGTCCCCGCCGCGCCGGCCTCGTCGTTTGGATCGTGCCCACCCAGCAGATCTACCAGCAAACCCTCGCCGCGCTCCGCGACCGCGACCATCCCTACCGCCAGCACCTCGACATGATGACCGGCGGGAGAACCCGCATCGTCGAAAAGTCCGACGCTTTCACCCCGTCCGATGTGGCGGAAAACCTCTGCGTCCTGCTGTTGATGCTCCCCTCCGCTTCGCGCGCCAACAGGGAATCCCTCCGCATGTTCCGCGATGCTGGCGCGTTCCAGGCGTTCTTTCCCGGCGATGACGACATCGAAGGCCACTCCAAACTCCTCGAACGGCTGCCCGCGCTGCACACCTTCGAGGGCGAAAACACCGTCTGGCGCAAGCAGGTCAAGACCTCCCTCGGCAACGTGATCCAGTTGCTCGAACCCCTCATCATCCTCGATGAAGGGCACCGCGCCTACAGCGAGACCGCCCAGAAGACGCTCCGCGGCCTGAACCCGTGCATGATCGTCGAGTTGTCCGCCACCCCTCCGAAGGAGGCCAACAAGCTCGTCGTCATCGGCGGCCAGGAGTTGTTGCGCGAGGAGATGATCAAGCTCGATCTTCACGTCATCAACAAGTCCAGCACCCGCTGGCGCGACACGCTCCTGGCCGCGATGGAACGGCGCGAGTCGCTCGAACAGGCGGCCAGGGCCTACGAAGCCGCCACCAACATCCACATCCGCCCCGTCTGCCTGATCCAGGTCGAACGCACGGGCCGAGACCAGCGCGACGGGAAGCATATCCACGCTGAGGACGCGCGCGACTATCTCCTCGGCCAAGGTGTTCCCGCCGACAACATCGCGGTCAAGACCGCCGAGATCAACGACCTGGAATCGTTCGAGGACGCCGGCGGCCTGCTTTCCCGCGATTGCCCGACGCGGTTCATTATCACCAAGCAAGCGCTTCAGGAGGGTTGGGACTGCCCCTTTGCCTACGTCCTCGCGATCCTCGCCAATCCCCACTCCAAGACCGCCCTTACGCAACTGGCCGGGCGCATCCTGCGCCAGCCCTACGCCCGCAAGACTGGCATTCCGGCCCTTGACGAGAGTTACGTGTACTGTTTCCAGCGGTCCAGCCTCATGGAGGAAATCCGTAACGGCTTCCGCCGCGAAGGCCTCGAAGATATGGAAGGCCGGATCGTCACCGAAACGGGCGGGGACGATCCCGCCCCATTGCGCGACGTCCCGGCGCGGCCGCGTTACCAGGGACTCGTGGAAAACCTCGTCCTTCCCGCCTTCATGATCCGCGACGGGGAAGACTGGCGGCTTGTCAGCTACGAAGCCGACATCCTCTCACGAGTGGCGTGGGATCAGGCCGACATTTCTCCGGTCTTCGATCTCTCCCTGAACCGGGATGAAGTGAGGGACGTCGAACAACGCGCCAACTTGGAGGAAAACCTCGAAGGCCTCCGGTCAGCCGCCTCCCATTCTTCGGCCAAAGGGGTCCTGGAGTTGGACTGTGCCGCCGCGTCCGCCCATCTGCTGGACGTGGTCCCGAACCCCTGGGTCGGATGCGAGCTTATCGAACGCGCCTTTGCCGAACTCCGGGCGCGCCACAAGGGCGAAGACCAGCTCGTCGCAAACAACCTTGTTTTTATCCTGGAAGAACTGCGAAAGCGCCTCGAGTCCGAGCGGGACCGGCTCGCCGAGGCCGCATTTCACGCCATGCTAAAGGAAGACACCATGCGGTTCATGGTCATCGCTCGGGATTTTGGGTTCAACAAGCTGCCGGGGAAAGTTCGGGCGCCGGCCTCCCTTCACCGCGCCACGCGCCTTGACGGCGCCCAGTTCGAGATGAACCTGTTCGATCCCGTCCCCGCCGACGACCTAAACTCGCTGGAGCGCGAGGTCGCCACGTTCCTCGACACCCAGAGCAACCTTTACTTTTGGTTCCGGAACCTCCCGCACCACGGCTACTTCGTACAGGGCTGGCAGCGGCCCCGTATTTTTGCCGATTTCATTTTCGGCGCCGATCCCTCGAAGACCCCGGATTGCCGGAAAGTCTTTGTCCTGGAAACCAAGGGCCTTCATCTCCGCAACCCGAACACGGCCTATAAACAGTCCGTCTTCGCCCTCTGCAACACCCACGCCAAGACCAAGACCTGGAACGAACTGGTCCCGGCCATGGCCAACCGCGAAATCACCTATGAGGTCGTCTTTCAGGACGAGTGGGAACGGCGCCTCAACGAGTTGCTCGGGTCCGTCGCCCGGTAGCCGCCGTTTCACCGAAGATGCACCTGCCGAAGCGACCCTGAAATGTACTCCGCCCTGCGGGAGACGCCGGTAACCCCCGGCCACGCCGTGCCTGTCCCGTCGCGATCTCCGGAGTCATCCGCCCTTGCCAAATACGCATACGCCAATATCGTGTGCATATGAAACTTCGTGTGACCCTGACGTTGGATCCCGCCGTGGCGCACCAGGCGAAGCGGGTGGCACGGAACCGGGGCATGAGCGTTTCCGGATTGGTCGAAAGCCTGCTATCGCGCGAAACCAGTCCGGGTTCCGTCCCGAAACTCGGACCGGCCTTCTCGGAACGCTGGGCAGGCAGGTTCACCCTCACGAAGAAGAACGATCCGCGCGCCACGCGCTTGAAGGCCAAGTACCGGTTGTAATCCTCCGCGGCCGCGGAACGGACGACCCATGCGCCTCCACCTCGATTCCGATGTCCTGCTGGATGTCCTTCTCCGGCGGAGCACCCATTTCCCCGCAAGCGCGGCGGTCGTGGACTGGGCTGAGCGCCACCCCGGCCGGGCATCGGTGGCGTGGCACAGCCTCGCGAACATTCATTACCTGAGCGATGACGGCGCCGCCGGCTTCATCCGGGAATTGATCGAGTTCGCCGAGGTTCCCGCCACGGGCACCGAAGCGCTGCGGCACGCGCTCGAACTCCGGATGCCGGACCTTGAAGACGCCATGGTCGCGAGCGCCGCCATCCAATTCGGCGCCCAATTCATCGTGACCAGGAACATCCCTGATTTCCGCCGTTCACCGGTCAAGGCGCTGGCCCCGGAACAGGTTCTATCCCTCCTCCGCTGAAGCGCTTCCTCAACTGCCAGGAGATTGCTCTTTCGCCTCCGCGCTCCGGTGCTGCCGCCGGGCCGGGGCCGGTGGGGGTTAGCGGTCGTGCGGCCTGCCAGTCACGCAGTCTCCCGCCACGGCGCTTGACGCCAGCCGAGAACGATTTCTGGTCAGCCGAAGCCGGCGGATGGTGGGCCGTGGGCCGCAATGCGCTGCTCCTCGGCCTGGCCGGCTGCGGATTGCATTTCCCCGAGGAAGCCGGGAACAAGCATTTGTTCTGCTGCCGCGTCGCTGGGTAGTGGAGCGGTCCTTTGCGTGGGCGGCCCGCTTCCGAAGGCTGGCCCGCGACTATGAGCGCCTGGCCTCGACATTGGCCGCGTTTCATTGGCTGGCCTTTGTTTGCCTCATGTTCCGATCGCTCGCCAAACACATTCAAAGTTCATGACAGGCTCTAGGCAACGGCTGCGCCGCGCTTGGGGGACCTCGTTGACGGGCGAAGCGGCGTGGACATTCAGAACGGATGCGTTACGGTTGCAACATGAACACGATAACCCTGAAAGACGTTCCGCCGGCAGTGCATCGCGCGCTCAAGTCCCGCGCCAAGGCGCATGGCAGGAGCCTCAACAAGGAAATCATCACGACGCTTGAGAGCGCGTTGCATAGCGCTCCCATCGATGCGACGGCCATCGGAAGGCATGCGCGGGCCGTTCGCGAGACGATGGGCGTGCACCTCACGCAGAAGGACTTGACTGCCCTCAAGAACGCGGGCCGGCCATGATTGTCGTTGATGTCAACACGCTGGCATACCTTTGGATCCCGGGCGAGATGACCGGGCTTGCCGAGAAAGCCCTGGCGCGCGATCCGCACTGGGTATCCCCGATCCTCTGGCGTTCCGAATTTCGAAACATCCTCGCCGGGTATTTCCGGCGCGGTGATCTCGATCGGGACGCAGCCGGCCGCTGCCTGAACGGCGTCGAGTCGCAACTCGTTGGCCGTGAGTACCTGGTTCCCAGTGAGCTGGTCATGAGGAAAGTGGAGGCTTCGGCATGCTCCGCCTACGATTGCGAATATGTGGCCCTCGCCGACAATCTAAAGACAACGCTGGTCACGTCCGACAGGCAAATTCTCAGCGAGTTCCCGATGCTGGCGACGAGCCTCAAGACATTCGCTGAAGCCGGTTAACAAGGCGCTGAAGGCGACGCGGAGGACCGCGCGGCTTAGCACCGGCGTTGCCCCTGCATCTGGGCGCACTCGCGTGGCCAGGCGAATACTACAAAAGGTCTGTCCCGAATGGCGCTTAAATAAGGCGTAATACCCTTTTGTTGAGTGGTTTGCGTC
>CAYSZK010000068.1:4180-21308 GCA_964435495.1 uncultured Verrucomicrobiales bacterium | reverse complement strand
GGTCACCACCGCCGCCGCCCGCCCCGCCTTTGTCGCCAGCCAACTCCATACCGGCCCGGTGGAACACGCCGCCGGACCCTGGCGCGCCTCCGGCGATTGGTGGACCGCCGAACCCTGGACCCGCGAAGAATGGGACGCACGCCTCGCCGGCGGCCAGCTCCTCCGCCTGGCCAAAACCCCGCAAGGCTGGCTCCTCGAAGGCCTCTACGATTGAACCGCCCCCCCGCCGATGCGCCCGCTACCGGATCGACGGCGGGCGAATCCCTTTCATCCCCCACGTCACCACCCGAGAATCCACGCGAACACCAGCGGCGCGACAATCGACGCGTCCGATTCGATGATGAACTTCGGCGTCTCCTTCCCGAGCTTGCCCCAGGTGATCTTTTCGTTGGGCACCGCCCCGGAATACGACCCGTAGCTGGTCGTCGAATCGCTGATCTGGCAGAAATACCCCCACAACGGCACGCTCTCCCGCCGCAAATCCTGGTGCAACATCGGCACCACGCAAATCGGAAAATCCCCCGCGATCCCGCCCCCAATCTGAAAGAATCCCACCGGCGCCTTCACGGACACCGCCGTGTACCATTCCGCAAACTGGATCATGTACTCAATCCCGGTCCGCACGGTATGCACATTCTTCACGTCCCCGCAAATCACGTGCGCCGCGTACATGTTGCCCAGGGTCGAATCCTCCCATCCGGGCACAATCATCGGAAGGTCCCGCTCCGCCGCCGCCGCCATCCACGAATCTTTCGGATCAATCTGATAGAACTCTTTCAGTTTCCCGCTCCGGATCGCACGGAAAAAAAACTCGTGCGGAAAATGCCGCCGTCCCTCGCGCTCGGCCTCCTGCCACTCGGCCACCATCGCCTTCTCAATCCTGCGCATCGCTTCCCCCTCCGGAATGCAGGTGTCGGTCACGCGGTTCAGGTGCCGGTCCAGCAGCTTCTGCTCGTCCTCAGGCGTCAAATCCCGGTAGTTGGGCACGCGCACGTAATGGTCGTGCGCCACCAGATTGAAAATGTCCTCCTCCAAATTCGCCCCCGTGCAGCAAATGGCGTGAACCTTCCCCCGCCGGATCATTTCCGCCAGGGAAAGACCCAGCTCCGCTGTGCTCATCGCCCCCGCCAGCGTCACCAGCATCACGCCCCCGGTGTCCACGTGCTTCTCATACCCGCGCGCGGCGTCCACCAGCGCGGCCGCGTTGAAGTGGCGGTAGTGATGTTCAATAAACTGCGAAACCGGTCCCTTGGCCATCCCCCCGTTATGGCGGCGAAACGCCCAAGCGCAAGTGTCCATCCATGGCGTGCGGCCCCTCGCACCCCCCTTGGCCACGGACTCCCAAAGCGCCTCCCGGCCCGCCCGCCCGCGCCCGCGCAAAATTTCCCTCGGACCCCGCCCCGCCCACTGGCATAAAGAGGGCATGCACCTGACCCTGGGCCACAGCCCCGACCCCGACGACGCCTTCATGTTCTACGCCCTTGCCGCGGGGAAAATCGACACCGGGCACTACTCCTTTGAGCACATCCTCCAGGACATCCAAACCCTCAACGAACGCGCCCGCCGCCAGGAACTCGACATCACCGCCGTCTCCATCCACGCCTACGCCCATCTCGCCCGCGACTACGCCCTGCTCTCCAGCGGCGCCAGCATGGGCGACAACTACGGCCCCATGCTCGTCGGCAAACGCCGGTTCACCCGCGCCGATCTACGCGCCGCCACCATCGCCGTCCCAGGCATCCTCACCAGCGCCTTCCTCGCCCTCCAACTCTACATGGGCGGCCCCGCCGCCGAAACCTTCCGGTTCGTCGTCGTCCCGTTCGACCAAATCTTCGACGCCCTCCACCGCGGCGACGCCGACGCCGGCCTCATCATCCACGAAGGCCAGATCACCTTCAACCGCGAAGGTTTCGTCCTCAGCGAAGACCTCGGCAAATGGTGGTTCAACGAAACCGGAGGACTCCCCCTCCCCCTCGGCGGCAACGCCATCCGCCGCGCCCTCGGCCCCGCCCACATCCCCGCCATCTCACGCATCCTTCGCGCCTCCATCCGCTACGGCCTCGACCACCGCGCCGACGGCGTCCAACACGCCCTCCCCCTCGGCCGCGGCCTCGACGCCTCCGATGCCGACCGTTTCATCGGCATGTACGTCAACGACCTGACCCTTGACTACGGCGAACGCGGACGCGCCGCCGTCCACGAATTTCTCGCCCGCGGCGCGGCCATGGGCCTGGTCCCGGACCCGGGACCGATCGAGTTTGTCTGACCCCCGCCACCCCCGCGCGGCGTCAACCCGTCTGCCGGGGCTGATATAACTTGCACTCCTCCACCAACTTCGGATCAAACCGCAATGGCCACTGGGACTTCACCCCGAGCTTGGTGGCCGGTTCAATCTTGATCGGGCCGTCCAGCGGTTTCCCGGCAAGCGACGCCGCGATGGACTCGGTCATCACGCACATCGCCAGCGGATGCCCGCATGTGCAGAGTTCCACCTTCGTCCCGTTCTGCCCCGCGCCCGCCGGTGATTGAAATTCGCAATTCGGGCAATCTCGGTCTTCCACGGCCGCAACCTACGCGCGCATGCGCCGTTTTCAACCGGTTTTGCCCGAATGTCCCGACCCGCAAGCCGGCCTGCGCCCCCCCCCTCGCGCCGCCTCTCACAACCCGGAAATCGGCCGGTCCGCCTCCCCCCCCGCCACCCCCTGCGCCGCCGTGATCTGCCGGAATAACGACACCAACGGACCCTCCACCTCCGGGCCCTCGCCCGCGACCTCCAGCCGCGGCACCATCCCGAGCACCGTCTTCCATTCGCTCGTCTCCGGCGCAAACGGCGAAGGTGTCTGCGCCTGCCGCCGGTCGGTCATCTGCGGATACGACACCACCAGGTCATGCTTCGCCCGCGTCACCGCCACATAGAACAACCGCCGCTCCTCCTCGATCCCCGCCGCGTCCTCCGCCCGCGGATGCGGCATCTGCGCCGAACCCGCCCCCAGCACCCAGACCCCGTCCCATTCCAGCCCCTTGGCCGAATGGATTGTCGAAAGCACCACCGCGTCGTGCGGATGCTCGTCCCGCGACTGGCGGCTCAGCGTGAACCCATCCAGAAAATCCCCCAGGCTCGACTCGATCTGTTCCATCGACGCCACCAGCGATTCAATCGTCGAGAGCCGCTCCGGCGCGTCCTTCGGATAATTCTGCTCGATCACCGGCTTGATCTTCTCCAGCAAAAACCGCCCCTGCGGCCCAGGCTTGCCCAACTCCCGAATCGCCCGCACCCACTCCAGCATCTCCTCCGCCGGCCGCGGCCAGTGCAGGTTCCCAAACAACCCCCCCTCGTGCTCCGCGATGGTCCGCGCCGCCGTCCCCTCCCCAATCCCCGGAAACTGCGTCAACGCCCGCAACAACGCGATCTTGTCGTGCGGATTGTGCGCCACCCGCAGAAACGCCAGGAAATCCTTGATCTCCGCCGCGTCCGCCAGTGTCAACCCCCCGTACTTCTTGTACCGGATGCGCTCCTGGTTGAGCAGCACCTCCAGCGCCGTCAACGTCTTCGATCCGCGCGCCAAAATCGCGCTCTCCTGCGGCCGTTTCCCCGACCCGATCCGCTCCCGCAGCCACCCAATCACCCCGGACGCCTCCTGCGTCGAATTCGGATAACAGAGGAACTCCAGCCGCGCCGCCGCCCCGTTGTGGCTGCGCAACACCAGCGCCGCTTCCGTCCGCGCCACCACCTGGTTGGCCAGGTCCAGGATGCCCTGCCCCGACCGGTAGTTGTCCTCCAGCCGCAGCAGTTTCGCGTCCGGATTGCGCGCCCGAAAATTCATGATCAACGACACGTCCGACCCGCGGAACCCGTAGATCGACTGGTTCGCGTCGCCCACCACCATCAGATGCGCCGGGTCCAGCAGGTCCAACAACGCCTGGTTGAGCTGGTTGTTGTCCTGCATCTCGTCCACCAGCACGTACCGCCACCGCGCCCGCAGCCGCGCCGCGAACTCCGGCTCCCGTTCCATCCGATCCCGCCACAACACCAGCAAATCGTCGTAGTCCGCCACGTTCGCCGCCCGCTTCAGCTCGTCGTACGCCCGCGCCACACGCATCGCCTCCCCTGTGGAACCCTCCCCAAAATGCCCCGCAAACACCTCCTCCGGCGGACGGCACATGTTCCGCGCCAGGGAATACAGCGCGTGCAGCCGCGACGGCACGAAAATCTTGGACTGCGCCGCGAACCCGCACTGTTTCAACGCCGATTTCCAGATCGAATGGCACTCCGACTCGTCGATGGTCGTGAACGCGTTGCTCGCAAAACCGTACGCTTTCCCCTCTTTGCGCAAAATGACCAGCGCCACCGCGTGGTACGTCCCCACCGTCAACTGGTCCTCCGGCCCCCGCCTCGGCACCGACGCCACAAGACCCTCCACCCGCCGCGCCATCTCCGCCGCCGCCTTCCGCGTGAACGTGATCATCAGCACCGACGACCGCGCCACCCCCTGCCGCACAAGCCCCGCCACCCAATGCACCGACGTCGCCGTCTTCCCCGTGCCCGCCCCCGCCAGCACCAGCACGCGCCGCTCCCGTGTCGCGGCGACGGCGGCTTGGGAAGCGTTCAGTTTCATGGACGGCCCCGAAAGCCAAGGGCCTTCCCGCGCGCGCGCAAGGACTTTTCCCGCGCCCCAGTCCCCTCCCTTCCACAAAAGCCTTGCAACGCCCCAAAAACCCGCCCCGCGCCCCATCACCGTCCACCCGCCAACCGACACTTTTGGTGTACCGATCGGATCACCAAAAGTAACGCCTGGTTTCCCTTGCTTTGCCTTGTCCGGGCTGCGCTCCAGCCCTTGGCTTCAGCATGCTCAGGCATAAAGATGGGGCCGCGCCGCGTCCTCCCCGCGGAACAGCCGCAGCGATGTCCACGGCGTGAACGGCCCGCTCCAGAATTCGTGCGACGGCGCCAGCCCAAGCGGCAACAACCCCGCCGTGCACAGATACAAGCTCGCCGTGCCGATATAGCTCTCGCCCAGCCCAGGCTGATGCCCCGCCAGCCCAATCCGCAGCCAGCCCTCCCCGTCAAAAGTCCCCGGCGCCTCCATCAACCGCCGCATCACCGCCGTCAGCGCGCACCGCACACCCGCGGGAGTCAGGCTTTCCGGCAGCTCCCCTTGCAGCGCCAGTTGCGCCAGCAACTGGAACGCGGCCATCCGGTACGTGATCGACCGGCCCATCGGCGGGTAGGCGCCCTCGGGCGAAATCATCAACTCCAGCGCCCCGGCCATCGCCTGGGCGCGTTTGACCCACCGGGCGCGGTCAAGGGCGGGATGCCCCTCGCCCCGCCCCTTCCGCGCCGCCCCGGACCCGATCAGATCGAGGACCATCGGATGAATCACGAAGCTGTTGTAGTAATCCCACGCGAAATGCGGCCCGTCGCCATACGCCCCACCGCCGAAATGCCACTGGTCAAATTGCCGCAACGCAAACTCCACCCGCACCAGGTCCCCCTCCCCGGCCACCTCCTCCAGGAACGCCTCCACCATCGCCGAAAAAAGCAGCCAGTTGTTAAAAGCCGGAACGATCCGGCGCGACCGCCGCATGCCGTCGATCACCCGGTCCCGCGTCCGGGCGTCCAGGCCTTCCCACAGCTCCTTCCGCCCCCGCAAAAGCGCCTGCGCCAGAAACGCCGTGTCCACCAACGGCTGGCCGCCCCGGTCAAAGTTGAACGCGTCCGGCGACCCAGGCTCCACCCCCGTCCGCACCGACTCCTGCGCCAACTCCGCCAGCCGCGCCCGCCGCGGTTCCTCGGCCACGTCCGCGCCCGTGCGCTCCAGCCATGGCGCGGCGCCCACAAGCACGCGCGCCGCCGCTTCCAGGGAAAAATACTTCCGCTTCTCCGCCCCGTGCCCGGGCCGCGTCCGGCACGGCATCCGCGCGTGCAACCGCCCTTCCGCAAGCGCCGCCAGCGGCGGCCCCGCCAGCCGCCACATCAGTTCCTTCCAGTATGCCCGGTCGGACCCGCCCGCGCCTTGCGCCGCCTCACTCGCCATCGGCGGACGTTGCGCGGCCAAGGCCTGCCCGGCCAGAACAAAGAGCGCGTTCGGTACCGTCACTTTTGGTGATCCGATCGGATCACCAAAAGTGACGGTTCGCAACGCCCGCCGCCACGGCGAATCTCGACAATCATGCGCCGATTCCCCATCCTCACCCGCCACCCCCATGGCCGATTTTTCCAAAGTGCTTCCCGCTGTCGTGCCCATCTTCGGCGTCATCGGCCTGGGCTGGATGCTGCGCTGGCGGCGGTTCCTCAGCGAAGAAGCCGACGCGCCGCTCCTGCGGCTCGCCGTGAACGTCTTCTATCCGTGCCTGATCTTCGATTCAGTCACCGGCAACCCCGCCCTCGCCCGCGGGGATGTCGTCGCCCTCGCCGCGCTCGCCGCCATGGCCGGTTGAGCCGCTAAGGAAAGAAGCGTTGGAGCAGGCGTTCCAACCACCCCGGCAGCCTTCCCAAGCCCGCGTCCGGCGGCGGCGGATCCATCGGGATGGCCTCCGCCTCCATCCGCTGGCGAAGAAACAGCCGGTCAGGAATATCCTTCTCACGGCGCGTCTGCTTCATCCGCCAGAGAGTGCCCAGCGACGCAAACGGAATGGCGACGCCGTCGATGATTCGAACAACGGCATCCCTGGCCGCGGCCGCGTAATCGACGCCGCAACCGGACTTCATCAGATCGACGAGGAACTCGTCCGCCACCCGCACAACACCGAACTCGTCAAGCTCACCGGGTTTAAGATCCTGGATTGCGTTATCCGGAAGCGTGGCCAGCGCTTCCTTGAGTCGTGACTCGTTTTCCGGCGACACCTCGACGAGGAGATCAATGCCGTTGGTGTGGCGCGGATAACCGGCCTGGATGATTGCGAACCCGCCAACGATGATGTACCGCGCCCCACACCGGTTCAACTCGCGGCAAAGCCCGACGAGGTCTTCGAGGGAAGGGTCGCGGCACTCGTCACGCCTCAACTGCGCTTGCGGGTCATCATCCGCCATAGCCAGGTGTCAGCCTCTTCATGAGTGCGAAACCGGTACAGTCCCTTCGGAATCCCCGGCACGACAAACGCCAGCTTCCAACGCCGCGCTTCCTCCGGACTCCGCATATAGGAAAGCAACGGGTCCGCTGGTGGCCGGCGCTTGCCCAAGACTTTGCCGGGCGTCTCCTCAAGATTTACGATCGGGTCCATGCGCGTCTGTAACAATACCGTGGCGAAACTCCAAACGCAACGCCCCTTCGGCGCCGCCCTCCCGGACTTCCCGCTTCCGCCACCGGAGCCTACCGCGCCCGCTCCCAGACCCGCACCCAATCCACCTCCAGCCGCTGCGGATAGGCGTCCACGTCGATGCCGCGCTTGGCGGTCGTCCCGCCAACCGCCAGGTTCAGCAACAGGTAGTGCGGCGCGTCAAACGGCCACTCCGCAAGCCCGGCCCCTTCGGGCTTCCCATAGGTGAAATAGGGCTCGCCGTCGAACAGGAAGTCGATCTTCTCCGCCGTCCAGTCAATCGCATACACATGCATCCGGCTCATCACCGTCGGATCGTCGCGCTTCCCGGCTTTGTGCGTCCCTTTCACATGGTTGAACGCGCCCGTGTGGATCGTCCCCTGAATCTGCCCCGGCGTGTGGCCCCAATGCTCCATGATGTCGATCTCGCCGCACTCCGGCCAGCCCACAGGCGGCTCCCGCAGCCCCAGCATCCAAAACGCCGGCCACGTCCCCAGCGCCCGCGGCACCCGCCCCCGCACCTCCACCCGTACGTGCTTCCACGCCGCAAGGCCCTTCGTGATCACGCTGGCCGAGGTGAATTCCGCGCCCTCCCACGCCTCGCGCCGCCCTTCAAGTACCAGGAGGCCGTTCTCCACCCGCGCATTCTCCCGCCGCCCCCTGGTGTAATACTGCGCCTCCCGGTTCCGAATCCGCCCCTCCTCGTAGGTCCAGCGCTTCGAATCGGGCAGCCCCTCATACGCAAACTCGTCCGACCACACCAACCGCCGCCCCTCCCGCACTTCGCCCACGCGCGGCGGCGCGTCCACCGGCGCGGGACTCTCCGCCCCCGCCACCCCGGCCGCAATCGAAAACAAACAACCGGCAATCACCCCTTTCATGCGGCCTCAACTACACGGCACGCGGGCACGCGTGGCAAGCTTTTCACGCTTCGCCACTGCCCGCCACACGCCATGGCCCCCAGCGGCAGACACGGAAGAGAGTCAGTGGGTTCAACGAGCAGACGCGTGTTCCCTTGGCGGATGGGACGAAGGACCCGGCACGGCGCGCCGCACGAAGCCCAGCCCTGAGACACCAGCGGGGGCGCCGCAGCTCCCCCTAACGCCCCGCCCCCAGAAAATTTCCGTACCCCACCACAACCGTCGAGGCCACCAACACCGCCAGCCCCGCCCCGATCAGCGCGTGCGTCCGCGCGCTTGTCCCCTTCCACTCCCTCAACACGATCCCCCATAACGTGCCGAAAATGATGATGCTCGCCATGTGCAGCGTCCAGCTCGAGAACTCATACGGCCCCATCCGCGTCTGGCCCATGCTGTAAAAGAAAAATTGCATGTACCACGTCACCCCCGCCGCCGCCGACAACACGTAGTTCGCCAGCAAGGGCGCCCGGCCCCCGCCTTCCGCGCGGCCCTCCGCCGCTCCCCGCGCCGCGGGCGCTTCCGCCGCGTCCGACAGGATCACGCCCTCCATCGCGCTGACTTCGCCCACCGCCGAGCGCCGGAGGTCCAGGTATTCGTGCGACGACCGGTTCCGGAAATTCAGGACCACGCACCACACGAAGTTCGTCGTGAACCCGCCCCACAACACCACCACCAGCACCGGCAGGTTTTGCCACAGGTCGCTTCCCCCGGATGCCGCGAGCGCGGTCCTGGCCATCTCCCCCAGCGGTTTGCCCGCGGCCAGGCCGTAGGCGAAACAGGAGCTCAACAGCCCGGACACCGTCGCCACCGCCATGCCATTCGTAAAATGAAACTCCTTGACCGAGGCCGCCTTCTGATCCGGGGACAACTCCCGCTCCTTCGACATGCCCGCCATGCCGCTCAGCGCGATTCCCGCGAGGCAAACCGCCACCCCGGCAAGAATGATCTGGCCCGAGTGGGTCCCCGCGATCCGGCCCAGTTCCCCCGCGAAAAGCGGCGGTACCAACGTCCCAAACGCCGCGCAAAACCCGAGCGCCACCGCCATGCCCAGCGCGATGCCCAAATACCGCATCGTCAATCCGAATGTCAGCCCGCCAATCCCCCAAAGCAACCCAAAGAAATAACTCCAGAAAAGCACCGGCCCCGGCGCCGCGGCGATCAATCCCCACACACCCGGCACCAGCAGCGCCGCCAGCGCGCCCGGCGCCACGATCCACGCGAAGAACCCGCCCACCAGCCAGTACGTTTCCCACGACCACCGGCGCACGCCGCGGTACGGGATGTAAAAACTCGCCGCCGCCAGCCCGCCGAGCCAGTGGAAGAATACGCCAAGCGCCGGATTTGCCATGCCCCGTTCCCTTCCGTCACCCGGGCAGGTGCCCGCGCGAGATCGCGTCCGCCTGCTGCGTAAGCCACTCGGCATACGACGCCGCCAGAAGCTGCCGCGCCGGCGCGTCGTGGCGGAACCGGATCACCTGCCCCGGCACACCGCCCGCGCCCGGCGCCATGTCCAGACACAGGCACTCCCCGCCGCCTTTTCCGGCAAACGGCACCCAGCCGCGGCTCCACCATACCTCCGCCACACCCGGGTCCGGCGCCGCCTCCGCGTCCTCAAAATCTCCCGCGTCCTCCACGCTGCAAAACATCCTCCAATCCCGCAGCATCCCGCGCACGCCCAGCAGGAAATAGCTCCCGCATTCGTCGTCGGCGTAGAACGCCGGGTACTCCCCCGTCTCGGCGCCGGGTTTCTGGCCGTCGTGGATGGCGAGGGACTCCTTGAACTCCGCCGGCAACACAAGGCCGGCCGCGGCTTCCAACTTCGCCACGCTCTCCGCCGGCGCGGGCGGGGCGAGGCTCTGCAGAAGTTCAGGGCGAAGCTTGGCCAACCTCTTTTCGATGGCCTTCCAAGCCTGGGCGATGCCGTCGTGCCTTCTCATACGCGACAGGGAACGCTACCCCGGCCCGCGCCCCCGCGCAACGCCGAAAAGCCGCGGACGCCGATATCTTGTCGCCCGCGCGCGCAAATTCTGTAGAGTTCCCGGTTCCATGTTTGTTGACCGCGTCCAAATCCAGGCTGTCGCGGGCGATGGCGGCAACGGCTGTTGCAGCTTTCGCCGCGAGAAGTTTGTGCCCCGGGGCGGTCCCGACGGCGGCGACGGCGGCAAAGGCGGCGACGTAATCCTTGAGGTCAATCCCCACCTCAACAATCTCGTCGAGTTCAAGTTCCAGCCGATCCTTCGCGCCAAACGTGGCGAACACGGCCAGGGCAAACAATGTTTCGGCCGCAACGCCCCCGACGCCGTCGGCAAAGTCCCCGTCGGCACCGTTGTCTATCGCCTCCCCGACGAAGGCCCCCCGCCCGACCCGCTTGATGTTGACGATCTCGACGAAGCCGCGCCCGCCCGGCGGCGCCTGCCCGATCCCGTCGCCGGACACCTTCCCCTTGTCGCCGATCTCGTGGAACCGGGCCAACGATTCGTGCTCTGCGCCGGCGGACGCGGCGGACGCGGCAACGCGAAATTCAAGTCCTCCATCAACCGCGCCCCGCGCCAGCACGAGAAGGGATTCCCCGGCGGGCAGGGACGGTTCCTGCTGGAGCTGCGGTCCATCGCCGACATCGGCCTGGTCGGCTATCCAAACGCCGGCAAATCAACCCTGCTCTCCCGCCTTTCCGCCGCCACGCCCAAGGTGGCCCCCTACCCGTTCACAACGCTCACCCCGCACCTGGGCATGGTCGAACTCCCGGATTACCGGCGCTTTTTTGTGGCCGACATTCCCGGCCTGATCGAAGGCGCCCATGCCGGCGCCGGGCTCGGCCACGATTTCCTCAAGCACGTCGAACGCTGCAAGGCGCTGTTGTTCGTCGTGGACATCGCCGGCAGCGAAGGCCGGGACCCCGTCGAGGACTACAACCGCCTGCGCACGGAGCTGAAGCTGTTCCGCGAAGACCTCGCCGGACGCCCCTTCCTGATCGCCGCCAACAAAATGGACCTCCCCGGCGCCGCCGAAAACCTCGCCCGCTTCCGCGCCGCCGTTCGCGGCCCGCTCCTTCCCATCTCCGCCGAAACGCGCGCCGGAATCGCCGAACTCGTGCGCGCCCTCGCCCAACTCGCCTTTCCCCCGTGAACCCCCGCCCGCTTCCCCTTCTCGCGCTTCTCTTCGCCGCGGCGGCGCCCGCGCGCGGGCTGGACGTTCCCATCACCGACCGCGATTGCGTCTATCTCGCGCTCCAGAACAATCTGGAACTCCAGACCGAGGCCCTGTCCCCGCGCGCCGCCAACGCCCGAATCCAAATCGCCCGCGGCGCGCTGGAGCCCGCCGTGGACATGTCGGCGGACTGGGAGGACATTACGACGCCCATTGACCGCGCGACCGCGATTCTGACCCGGAACGATTCGACCGAGTCGGAGCTGACCCGCTACCGCGGGAGCCTCACCCAGACCCTGCCGACGGGATTGTCCTACGACATCGCCGCCACCGCCGACAACAACGAAAACACCGCCAACCGGTTCCAGAGCGCGTGGGACACCTCCTTCGGCATCGCGCTGGCCCAGCCGCTGTTGCGCGGATTCGGCCCCCAGTCCACCCTCGCCGACATACGGATCGCGCGCAAGGACCGCGAGGCCGCCGACGCCGCTTTCGAATTCCGCATCGGCCAGATCGTCACCGACACGCTCTTCGCGTACTACGACCTAGTCTTCGCGCGGGACGACCTCGCCGCCCGCGAAGCGTCGCTCGCGCTCGCGGACCAGCTCCTCGCCGACAACCAGTCCCGCTACGAAGCGGGCGTCATGTCGCCGCTGGACGTCACCCAGGCGCGCACGGAGGTCGCGGCGCGCCAGGAGGAGCTGATCCGCGCGCAACAGTTCCACGCCGACACGGAGAACCGGCTCAAACGCCTGATCTTCCAGGATATCACGCCCTGGCTCGCCCACCGCCTGGTCCCGGCCGCTGTGGCCCGCCCGGTCACCTGGGCCAACCCCGTCTTCAATATCCAGGGCGCCCTGCGGCGCCGCGCCGACCTTCGCGAACGGCACGCCGCGCTGGCGGCGGCGGGCATCGAGCTGGCCTTCGCCAAAAATGAACTCCTCCCCACGGTCGATGCCCGCGGTTCGTACACGCTCGTGGGGCTCGAAAACAGCCTCGACGAATCTTACGAACGCGCCGTCGATGCCTACGACCGCGTCTGGAGCGTCGGCGTCGTGGTCCGCGTCCCCCTGGGCATGAGCACGGAGCGCGGGCGCAAAAACCTCGCCGACACCCGGAAACGGGAGGAAATCCTGCGGATCAAGGCGCTGGAACAGGACATCATCGTCCAGGTGGACAACGCCGCCCGCAACGTCCTGACCCAGGAACAACGTGTCAAGACCACCCGCGAAGCGCGCTATTTCGCGGAGGAAACCCTCGACGCCGAAACCGAAAAGCTCCGGGCCGGCGCGTCCACCACCTTTGTCGTCACCCAGCTCCAGCGCGATCTCAAGAACGCCCGCTCCGCCGAGCTCCGCGCCGTGGCCGACTGGTACCAGGCCGTCGCCGATCTCGCCCGCGTCGAGGGGCGCGCGCTCGAAGTCCACGGCATCCAAATCGACAACTCCGCCGCCGCCCCGGTTCCCATCCAGAACGTACCGCTCCCACCCTCCCAACGCTGAGCCCCCAACGGCCGCCGACGCGTGCCGCGGGGCCGCCCGTCCGGTGGCACGCCGCCGTTTCCCCTCCCAACCCCCGTCCCGTCCAGGCGCGCGCACCGCCCGCCGTCCGGCCCTCAATCCAGGTCGTCGAAGTGGCTGAATATGCGGAACTGGTTGTACCGGTCCCGGACATCGGCGTGGGTCAACGTCTGCAACCGCCCGAGGCTGAAGGCCTCGACGTTGAACGACGCGATCACGCTGCCGTAAATCACCGCCCGCTTGAGGTCTTCGAAGCCCAGCCGCCCCAGCGACGCCAAATACCCGATCAGCCCGCCCGCAAAGCAGTCGCCCGCGCCGGTCGGATCGTGGATGTCCTCCAAAGGAAACGCCGGCGCCGAAAAGAACCAGCCTTCCCCGAACAGCAGGCAGCCGTGCTCCCCTTTCTTGATGGCGACGTAGCGCGGCCCCAGCCGCAGCAGCTCGCCGCCGGCCTTGATCAGGCTCGTGCACCGGGTCAGCTCGCGCGCCTCGCCGTCGTTCAAAATCAGCATGTCCACCCGCTTCAACAGGGCCAGCAAATCCTCCCGCGCCGTCTCAATCCACAGGTCCATCGTGTCCGCCACCACAAACCGCGGCTTCGACATCTGGTCCAGCACGTGCAGCTGCAGCTTCGGCGCGATGTTGGCCAGCAGCACATACGGCGTGTCCCGGTGCCCGGACGGCAGGTCGGGCCGGAACGTCTCAAACACGTTCAACGCGACCGACAGGGTCCGCCGCGTGTTCATGTCCCATTCGTATTCCCCCGACCAGGCAAAGGTCTTCCCCTCCGCCCGCTGCAATCCCGCCAGGTCGATCCGCCGCGCCTTGAACATCTCCAGATAGCCCTCCGGAAAATCCGATCCCACGATCCCAACCATCCGCACCGGACTGAAAAAACTCGCCGCCACCGACGCATACGACGCCGAGCCCCCGAGCATCTGGTGGTGCTCCTCGATGGGGGTCTTGATGGAGTCCAACGCCACGGAACCAACAATCAGCACGCTCATGCCCGCGACGCTAGCGCCCCGGACCGCCCGCGAAAAGCAAAACCGCCGCGCCCGCGATCCGGGCTCCCGCATCCCTCCACCGCCCGTGTAACCCCCGCCCCCGCCTTTTTGTAGTTTCCGCAAGGAAACCAACCCAGGAACCCAGGACAAACCCCATGAACAACCCGCCCGGCCCGCCAAACAATCGTATTGAATTTTCCGCCGTTCGCCACAATCCAAGGAACATGCATCGTTCCCCCGCCCCCCCGCGCCCGTTCTTCGCCCCCGCCCTCCTTGCCGGCGCCGCCCTCCTCCTGGCCGCCCTGCCCGCCCTCGCCCAGGAAACCGCCCAGGGCGCGCCCGAGCAGACGCTCTTCGACGTGGTCGCCAAAGGCGGCTGGGCCATGATCCCCCTCGCGCTGCTCTCCGTGTTCACCGTCGCGTTCGCCGCCTACTGTTTCCTCGCCATCCGCGAGCGCACAATCACCAGCGGCCGTTTCCGCGATTCCATCGACGCCTACCTCAAGAAACGGGATTTGCTCGGCCTGCTCGCCCAAAGCAGCCACGAGCACGAAGCCCTCGCCCGCGTTGTCCAAAGCACGCTCCAGTTTGCCACCACCAACCCCGGCGCGCGCTACGAGCTGCTCCGCGAAATCGCCGAGACCGAAGGCTCCCGGCAGGCCGCCCGCCTCTATCAACAGGTCAGCTATCTCTTCGACGTCGGCGTCATCGCGCCCATGGTCGGCCTCGCCGGCACGGTCACCGGCATGATCCAGAGTTTCCACATCCTGGGCGTCAACCCCGAGACCATCCGGCCCCAGCTCCTCGCCAACGGCGTCGCCGAGGCCCTCATCGCCACCGCCGGCGGCCTGGTCGTCGGCATCCCCGCCATGGTCGCCTATTCCTATTTCAAGGGGCGCGTCCAATGGTTCGTCGCCGAAATGGAGGCGGCCGCCACCGATTTCATCGCCCGCCTCGAAGCCGCCCACCCGCGCGCCTGACCTCCCCCTCCCGCCCCCGCCATGAAATTCAACCGCGCCACCCACCTCCACCCCGCGGGATTCAATATCACGCCACTCATCGACGTCCTGCTCGTCCTCATCATCTTTTTCATCCTCACCTGGAACTTTTCCCGCGACGAAAAGGAACTCGACATCAAGGTCCCCTCCGCCAGGCAGGCCGAGGAAAGCAAACCCCGCCCCGGCGAAATCATCCTCAACGTCCGCAAGGACGGCGCCGTCGTCCTCAACCGCCGCGAAATGGACAACATCACCCTCACCGAGGTGCTCGCGCGCGTCAGCCGCGAATTCCCCGACCAGGCCATCATCGTCCGCGCCGATCAGGACGTGCCCTACCGGCACATCGTCAATGTCCTCGACGTCTGCAAGGCCGCCGACATCTGGAACGTCGCCTTCGCCACCGCCCGCGAATCTCCGTAGCGGGCCCCAAGGCTCCCGCCATGGCCAGATACTTCCTCCCCGTTTCCCGCCCCGGCCCCCGAGCCGCCGCCGCGGCCCTGGCCTGCCTCGGCGGCCTCGCCTTCCGCCCCCACCCGATCCCGGCCCAGTCCCCCGCCGCGCCCATTCCTTCCGGCATCCTCGTCGAAGATCCCGAGGCCAGGCTCCGCACGCTCAACGCCCTTTTCACCGCCAAACAATGGGGTGACGCCGCCGCCGGCTACAACGCGTTCCTCGGCGCCTACCCCGATTCCACCGCCCGCGAGGAAGTCCTCTACAAACTCGCCGAGTGCCAGCGCGAGCTGAAGGAAACCGCCGCCGCCGCCGCCGCCCTCGACCAGTTGCTCGCCGCCTTTCCCAACGGGGCGTTCGCCCCCTTCGCGCGCATGCGCCAGGGCCAGATGCGCCTGGAGGCCGGCAAACCGGGCGAAGCCCTCGCCCTGTTTGCAAAAGTGGTTGGGACGGCCAAGACACCCGGCCTGCGGCTCAACGCCCAGTTCTTTTCCATCGTCGCCCTCCAACGCCTCCAGCGCGCCGTCGAGACGGTTCCCCTGCTCGAAGCCCTGGACAAGGTCGAGAAAGACAATCCGTTCCGCGCCTTCGCCGCCCTCGGCCTCGGGCGCCACGCCGAAAGCCGCGGCGACCTCCGCGCCGCGCTCGCCCGCTACCAACAAGCCCTCGCCCTTGCCAACACCCCCGAAATGCGCGGCGAAGCCGGCGTCCGCGCCGGTGTCGCAGCCCTCCAACTCCAGGAATGGAGGGAGGCCGCCGGCCTTTTCGACACCGTCCGCCGCCTGGACGCCCCGCCCCTTTGGAAAAGCCACGCCGCCATCGGCGCCGTGCGCGCCGCGTTCTATGGCCGCGACTACGCCACAGTCGCCACGCTCCATCCCGCCGTCGAATCGTCCCTCCCCGAGTCCGCCCGCCAGGAAGCCCTCTACATGCGCGCCGCCGCGCTCCGCCTCACCGGCGACACCGCCGCCGCCATCCAGGCCTACACCCGCCTGCTCGGGCCGGACCCCGGCGGGCCTTTCGCCGAAGCCGCCGAATACGAGCGCCTGCTCTGTTTCGCCGGACGCCAGGACGCCGACACCGGCAAAGCCGCCAAAGGCTTCCTCCAACGCCATCCCAAGTCCCCCCACGCGCCCACCGCCCGTTACCTCCTCGCCAACGTCCTCTATCAAGGCCGCGAGTACGCCGCCGCCGAACCGCTCCTCGCCGAAATCACCGCCTCCGGCCAGCCCAAGGCCTCCCAGGAAGACGCCCTCTTCAAACTCGCGTGGTCGCGCCTCGCCCTCAAGCAATGGGACGCCGCCCTCGCCGCCTTCGAATCGCTCCTCGCCCGGTTCCCCGGCGCCAAAGCCGCTCCCGACGCCCTCACCCAAATCGCCGCCGCCCACGAACAGCGCGGCGCTCTGCCCGACGCCGCTGCCGCCATCGACCGCCTGCTCAAGGACCATCCCGACGCACCGCAAGCCGAAGCCGCCTGGCTGCGCAAGGGCGTCATCCTCGGCAAGCTCCAGCGCTACGCCGATGCCCGCGCCACCCTCACCGACTGGCTCGAAGCCCATAAACGTTCCGCGCGCATCCCCGCCGCCCGTTACTGGCGCGGCTGGGCCGCCTTCCAAGAAGGCGATTACGCCAACGCCGTTCCCGACCTCGAAGCCGCGCGCAAAGGCGCCCCCGCCGATTTCCAAGGGACCGCCACCGAACGCCTCGCCTTCGCCGCCTTCCAGCTCAAACAACGCGACACGCTCGACGCCCGCCTCTCGGAATGGGACGCCTGGCGCGCCGCCCCCCCCCCCCCAAGCGGCGCCCCCCCCCCCCCCCAACACCAAAGG
>CAYSZK010000068.1:0-4170 GCA_964435495.1 uncultured Verrucomicrobiales bacterium | reverse complement strand
GCCGGCGCCCCCGACCCCGCCATCCTCCTCTGGCTCGCCACCCAGTTCCTCGAAGCCGGCAACTTCGCCAAGGCCGAAACTTGGTTCCTTCGCGTTCTCGAAGCAAATGCCCCCGCCTTGCGTCCGGCCGCGCTCTTCGGCGCCGGCCTGGCCCAGATCGAAATTGGCAAGCCCGCCAGCGCCGTCAAAAACCTCGAAGCCTGCCGCACTGAAAATCCCGCCGACGCCGGCGCGACCAAAGTCCTCCTGCCGCTCGCACGCGCCTACAACGCCGCCGGCCTCCCCGACCAGGCCCGCCCCCTCGCCGAACAGGTCATGGCCAACGAACCCGAAGGCCAGCCCAACGCCGAAGCCCGGCTCGCCCTCGCCGACGCCCTCGCCGGCCGCAAACAATTCAATGACGCCGCCAAGTACTACGCGAGCGTCGCGCTGCTCTACGACGATCCCGAAATCACGCCCAAGGCCTATCTCCGCGCGGCCGAAGCCTACCGCCAGGCCGGCAACGAACCCGAAGCCAAACGCCTCGAAGCCGAACGCCTGAAACGCTTTCCCAACGCCAAGCCATGAACCCCGCCCGTTGCTTCCCTTCGTCCGCACGCTAACTTTCCACAAGGCATGCCATGTCCCAAATCCGCACCAATTCCAGCCTCCTCGCCAACCCGGCCGTCACCCCCCGGACGCCCCGGTGGTGGCTCGGCCTCGCCATCGGGCTCACCGCCTTCTTCCATCTGTTGCTCCTCGTCGTCGCCATGCTCTGGCGCATCCCCGAGTGGGTTCCCGAGGAGATCGCACGCCTCATCCCCCGCGTCTTCCAAATCGCCGACATCCCCGAACGCCCCAAAGACCTGCCCCCGGGCATCCGCTCCGGCGGCCCCACAGTCCAACCCCTTCCCGGCGCGCCCCAGGCCGTCGCGCCCCCCGACACCGAAGAACGCGAGTTCGACCGCGCCTTCGCCATCGCCACTCCCCAGCCCGGCAGTCCTCCCGAAGCCCGCCCGACGTTCGACGCCTCGCCCGTCGCCGTCTTGCCCGCCCCCGCCGCGCCCACTCTCCTCCCCATGTCCGAACGCGGCGCCATCCCCGCGTCCGAACCCTCCTCGCTCGTCCGCCCCGGGGGCGCCGGCGCCCAGGCCTCCGATGCCCCGCCCGCCTTCGACCTCCCCGCCTCGCTCCCCGGCGCGCTCGCCGCCGAAGACCTCGCCTCCATCGAAGGCGGCGGGATCGGCGCCGGCGGACCCGGCGGCGGCGGCGAAATCCCCCAATTCAGCGACATCGAAAAACTCATCAACTCCGAGCTCCGCGAACTTATTATGAGCCCGCAGGGCCTCATCATCCGGTTGTCCAACGAAGTGCTCTTCGACTTCGATTCCGACAAACTTAAGGCCGACGGCCTGCCCACGCTCCAGAAGCTCGCCCGCCTCATCCAGCGGTATCCCGGCGCCGAAGTCAGCGTTGACGGCCACAGCGACACCATCGGCGAGGAAGCCTATAATCTTTCGCTCTCCGAACGCCGCGCCCGCGCCGTCGGCAACTGGCTCAACAACAATCTCGCCACCCAGCTCTCCGCCCTCCGCATCGCCGGGTTCGGCGAGTCCCGCCCCATCGTCAAACCCAACGGCACCGCCGAGGAACAAGCCCTCAACCGCAGGGTCGATATCCATCTCAAGGCCAAAGCGGTCCCTTGACCGGGCGCCCCGCCGCGCCCCGCCGCGCCCGCTTGGAATTTTCCCCCGCTCGCGGCGGCTCTTCAGGCCCGGCCGGGGGCGCAAGGAGGCGCCAGCCCCCCGCGCGAGATGGGGGCGCGGGCATCCGTCCCGCGCCCCTCACGCAAGCTGGACCGTCCCCTTCCCTTTCACGATCTCCCCCACCAACTGCCCCCCGGTCAGCTTGATCGTCCGCACCAGGTCCCGCCGGCCCACCGCGATCACGTAGCCGATGCCCATGTTGAAAACTTGATACGCCTCTTCATCCGGCAGGCGCCCCTCCTCCTTCAGAATCTGGAACAGCCGCGGCACCCGCCACGCCGACCGGTAGAACACCGCGCCGCAGCCCCGCGGCAATATCCGCGGCACGTTGTCCAGCAACCCGCCCCCCGTGATGTGCGCCATCCCCTTCACCGCCACCTCCGCCATCAGCCTGCGCACCGGTTTGAGGTAACTCTTGTGCACGCGCATAAGCTCGGCCCCAATCGTCCCCCGCAATCCCGGCAAACGGTCCCCAGGTTTCAACTTCATCCCTTCAAACAAAATCTTCCGCGCCAAGGAATAGCCGTTGGTGTGCAAACCGTCCGACGCCAGCCCCACCAGTTGATCCCCGGCCCGAAGCCCGCGCCCGTCCACAATCCGCTTCTCCTCCACCACGCCGACAATCGCGCCGACAAGATCGTAATCCTTCCCGTGATACAAACCCGGCATCTGCGCCGTCTCCCCCCCAAGCAACGCGCACCCCGCCTCGGCGCACCCGGCGGCAAGGCCCTTGACGATCTCCCGGAACACTTCCGGCTCCAGCCGCCCCGTCCCAATGTAATCGAGAAAAAACAACGGCTCCGCGCCAAGCGTGAGGATGTCGTTGACACAATGGTTCACCAAGTCCCGCCCGATGGTGTCGTGCCGCCCCATCATCGCCGCCACCTTCAGTTTGGTTCCCACCCCGTCCACGCTCGCCACCAGGACCGGACGCTTCCTCCCCTTGAACGACGCCCGGAACAACCCGCCAAAACCCCCGACCCGCCCCATCACCTCCGGACGCCGCGTCGCACGCAACAACGCGCCCAAACCCGATTTCACCGCGTTGCCCAAATCCACGTCCACGCCCGCCTTCGCATACGCCTTCGCCGCCATGCCCGGTACCCTACCGCCCTTTGCCCAGGCCGGAAAGACGAGAATCGCCGGCTCGCAATTCCCCGACCTTCCGTCCATGCTACCAAGGCCCCCCATGCGCGCCCGCTTGGTCCCCCTCCTCCTCGCCCACGCCCTCGCCGCCGCCTCCGACGGCACGGAATGGAAAACCACCACCCAGGGCTTCGATCCCGCGCCCGTCCTCAAGGAGCTCCGCCCCGGCGCCCGCCACGAATCGTTCATGGTCCCCATGCGCGACGGCGCCAAACTCGCCACCGAAGTCTTCCTCCCGCCCGAGACCGGCCCCGCCCCCGCCGTGCTCATCCGCACGCCCTACGGGCGCCAGGCCGCCGTCAACACGCTCAAGACCTTCCAGGACGAGCCCTTCCTTCTCGTCGCCCAAGACACCCGCGGACGCGGCAACTCCGAAGGGACCGTGGACCCGTTCGACAATCTCAATGAAGTCTGGGACAGCCACGACACGGTCGAATGGCTCGCCGCCCGGTCCTGGTGCAATGGCCGCGTCGGCATGACCGGCGGCAGCGGCCACGGCATGGCCGCCCGCATGGCCTTCCTTTCCAAAGCCCCCCATCTCGCCGCCGTCAACGCCGCCAACACCGCCGGCCACGCCTATTTCTATTGGTCCATGGAAAATGGCGCGCGCCGCTGGATGTTCCAATGGCTCGAAGGCCAACGCAACGCCGCCCGTTTCCCCGGCGCCCGCCTCTTCCCCACGCTCGTCCCGTTCGATCCCGCCCCCTGGGAACGCCTCGCCGCCGAGGCCGCCCGCGGCAACTCCACCGTCCTGTTCGCCGACGACGGCTGGTTCAACTGTTTCGGCGACGCCGCCATCGACGATTTCGCCCGCTTCGCCGCCACCTGCCGCGTCTATGCCACGCTCCGCGCCACAGGCCACGCCGGCGCCGCCTCCCTCGCCGGCGGCAAAACCTTTCCCACGCCCCCCCTGCCGAATCTTCCCCCGGTTCCGTCGTTCGCCGCCATCCTCAAAGGAGCAACCGCCGAAGCCCCGTCCCGGCTCGTGTACCAGGTCCTCGGCGACGCGGACGACCCGCGTGCCCCCGGCAACGAATTCCGCGTCACGGACCGCTTCCCCGCGCCGCACACCGACCGTTCCTTCTTCCTCGCCGATGGCCGCACGCTCGCCCCAGCGCCGCCTTCGTCCGCTCTAACGTTCGCATTAACGCACGACCCCGCCCACCCCGTCCCCACCCTCGGCGGGGGCAACTCGTACTCCACCGGCAAGTCCCTCGACGGCCCCCTAGCCCAAGTTTCTATTTTCGGGGTCTGCCAGCGCCGAAATCATGCTCAAACC
>CAYSZK010000067.1:0-21691 GCA_964435495.1 uncultured Verrucomicrobiales bacterium | reverse complement strand
ATGGAGGAGGGAGAGCCCGGCCCGGACGGTCCATCCCCACGCGCGTGGGGAAATCTCTCGTAACCGCAACACTTTAGAGAGGTTCGAGAGCAAAAGAAAGGCGTTTGACCAGGGTTGTTGCCGATCCATGCGAGGCATGGTTCACCAACTAAAAGGGGCGGTTCTCGGCCTCCACCCACTCCTCGGCGACCAGATAAATGCCGCTGAGTTCCGCGTCCCTGCGGCCACTCTTGCCTTCCGGACCGATTCTTTCGATCAGATAGCCTTGGCAGTTCGGGTGGGATGACACGCAGAGCATGCCGAATTCCTCGGGGGCGTTGCGTGTGATGAAGTCGAGGACTTTGCGGTGGGTTCGCGGGTTGAGGGTTCCCACGAAAACGTTTGGACGCGGTTCAATAAACCAGCGTTTCAGGTGGCCCCGGATCGATGCCGGCACATCGTTGGCGAGAAGCACAGTCATGGTTCCTGTCGAGGTTGGAGCGGATGCGGCTCCGGTTCTTTCTCTTCCTCCATGCCTTCGAACAGCGCCTTCAGGTCCTCGGGCATGCGTTTGAGCATGCGGGTTTGCTCGACATTCCGTTTGAGAAGCTTCCGAACCAAGCTCCCGTCGTCGCGCGGATCGATGGAAATCGCCTCGAACGCCGCGGGCCAAGCCGTCTCGGCCTTGTAAAGGTCGGCGGCATCGTAAATGAAGGGCAGGGTTCCCGCCTGGTGGATGAAACCCAGTTGGGGAATGAAACCCATGGAACAGCATACGGCCGCCGTCAACGCATACTGTGACGCGGTCGCGGCGGAAAGAGCGCGATTGATATTGTCGGCAAGGTTCCAATTGGATGGGTTGTAATCGCGGCCCCGCCAAGTGACGCCAAAACGTTCACCGAGTTCCTCGTAACAGCGCTTAACCCGTTTGCCTTCCATGCCGCGAAGCTGCTTGATGCTGGTGCCGCCCGCGGCCACATCGGGAAACCGGAATCGGAACATGCGGCGCGCGACTTCGTTGCGCTTCTGCACAGCGGCCCACGCGCTTGCGTGAACACGGGCCATGGAGTTGTCATGGTTTGGAGTGATGCCGAAGGCGTAAAATCGGAGGCCGTCCTCGCCAAGCCAGAAGAGGGGGCAGTTGCACTGGGCGGCGGTCTTGATTGCGGCGTGGGTTACCGTCGTTCCAGGGCCGAGAACCAGAGCCGAGAGCGTGGCGACCGGCAGGCGGCAGACCATTCCGTCCGCCGCAACCCACTTGATGGAGGCATCATCCACTTCGACCCGGCCATGCTCCAGATAAAGCGGTGTCCACCGGTCTTTGGCCGGGGCGAGCGTGTCCAGTGGCGGGCGTTCGAAGATCGGCATCAGTCCGAAAGTGGCTCAGAGCTGCGCGAGACGGCCCGTGAGCGGAATTCCCTTCGGCCAAACGAAATCGGGTGATCGGGTTGGAACCAGATTCCGTCTCCGGCTGGCTGGCTGGCGTCACCCTGGCCGTTTCCCATTACGATCTGTCGCTCTGGGAAGGCCCGGCCTAAAAGCCGCGAAATGGCTTCCTCCCGAGTCGGCGCCACCACGGGGCCGAGGGGAGCGGCGGGAAGGCAGGATTTCCGGCCAAACCAAACACCCCACAAGGGGTTTTCCAGCGCGGCGGCACACTGTTCGAGGAGGGCTTGCCCGCCTTCGAGCAGGGCCACGAAACGCGCATCGGCAAGGTAGGTCCGGCGGGTGATGACGGTCGTGGAGGGACCTCCCGAAGCCTTGCGAGAGATCCGCAGGACTTCGAGCGGGCTGTTTCTATCATACCCACCGCCCACAGTATGGAAATCCTCGAACCGCGCCACATCCCGGTCCGATCCGGCAACCCGGAAGGCCGCGGTGGAAAACCGGAGCGCGGCCAGCGGTTCGATGCGACCGGCTTCATCGGGAGCATGTTTGTCGATTCCCAATGCGGCGGCGAGGAGACCCAGGACCCCGCTTTTTGTCGGAAAGCTTTCGGTATTCCGCCGCTGAAAGCGGGAAGATGCGCCCCATGCCTGCATCGGGGCGTCAAGCAGAAAAGCCAGCGAGGCATCCGGGGGTTCAGAGGCCATCGGTGAGCCCTCCGATAAACTCGTCCAGGCTGGAGTCGGGGATCCAAAGCTCTTTCTCCGTCATGATCGCCCAGGTTTTCTTGAGGTCCCCATGATGCTTTTTCATCGCATCGAGGGAGGCGCCGGCGAGTCCCTGGCCATTGGCTTTGATCCCTTCCTCGAACGCGTTGACCAATTGAACGGGCTGGCCCGAATTCTTGCGTATGCCCAGAACGGCATGGGGCAGGGTGGCGGCGTTCATGGAATTCTTGCGCGCACCGGGAACGGCGGTCAGCGTCGCCCGAATGAAAGCGTCGAGCACCGCCTTTCTCTCGGATGCATTCAACTTCCCCAGATGGGAACCGTCGAAGAGGAGATCAAGGTTGATGGCCGCGTAACGGTAATAGGTTGCGGAGGTGAATTCCAAGGTACCGATCATGCCCGCTCCGGAATCCTCGGCGCCTTTCTTGCGGTCGTCGACGGCGGAGTAAAAGTCAATGTCGTTGGATGACTTGTGCGTCGAGAGCGCGTGGGAAAACATGGCGGCGCCTTCGACATTCAAGGTCGCGTCGTTCGCGACCATCCGTCCGAAAAGGGCGATGTCGGCCGCGTCAAGGCGCTCGGCCTTCTTGGCCGCCTTCTTCGGATCCTCGCCCTTCGCGACCGCGGCCGCAATCTGCTGAATCTCCGCGGGGGAAAGGAAGACCGCCGTGGTCACCTGATCGGGGCTCTTGTTGTCCGCCTTACTGAACACTTCGCAAAGTTCATTCGCCTTTTCGGCCGCGGTTGCCTCGGGCAGCCCCGCCTTGGCCAGCGCTTCGGCGAATGGCGCCTTCAAAAAGCGGCTGCGAACACCGTTGAAATGCGGCGCGATGCCGGCGGCCGCCATACGTGTGGCCCGCTTCAGGCACTGGCTGGAGATACGGGCGCGTGTGACACCGCCGAACACGGCGGTCTTGGGGGAGCCCACGTCGTCCCGGTTCAAGCAGGAGACGGGGAAGGATTGGAGGATGTGGAGTTCGATCAGTTTCATGGTTCCTTTCAGGGGATGGATGGGTTTGATTTTTTGCGGTGTGGTCCGTACTGTACGCGCATGAGGACAGTGGACGAAATTTCCAAGGCGATCGCGGCCCTGCCGCGCGAGGAATTCTGGAAGCTGACCGACCAGTTGGTGGAGATGCGCGGCGACGCCTGGGACCGGCAAATGGAGGAGGACGCCGCGGCCGGCCGGCTGGACTTCCTTTTCGAGGAGGCCGATGCGGAGGCCGCCGCGGGCTCTTTGCGGGCTTGGCCAGAGCCAGGAGGCGCTGTTTGATTTCCCGCGCCACGGCACGCTTCTGGCGCTGCCACGACGCCCTCCCCACAAGTGTGCAGGCCCTGGCCCGCAAAAACTACGTTCTGTGGCGCAAGAACCCGGCGCATCCCAGCATTGAGTTTAAGAAGCTCACTGGCGCGGGGAACCGATTCTCGGTGCGTGTGGGCGCCCACTACCGGGCCATCGGGCGGGCGGTAGAGGGCGGAGTCGAATGGGTTTGGATCGGTTCGCACGAAGATTACAATCACTTGCTGTGAGCCTCCGGCACGGGCGAAAGGCAAAGCATGCCAAAGCCGAACGCTTTGGCGGAGCCAATGCCCCGAAGGGCGGCCTCACGAAACAGGGACCTGTCTGACACCGCGAGGACGCCGCTGAACTCAACCGCGCCATGCAACCCTGCGCTCCCGTTCTTCAAGAACCACTGGCGGGGACGCGGAGCGGTTCGAACCGAGTCCGGGTCGAAGGTGAAGCCATGTTGCTCCCCCTTGCGGCGCAGCCAGGAGAGTAGCCCCGGAACCGGCTTGCCATCGATCTCCTTGTCCTCCCTGTGGGCAATGGGAACCCGGCGCCCGTTCTTGGGATTCTTTTCGGACTTCACTTTGCGCGTCGGGTTGGCGACCAGGGAGAACATGTAACGCGGATGGGCCAGAAACGATTCGTTCACCGGCTTCGTTTGCCACGCTGGGGATGGACACCAGCCGGGGCGGACGGGTTCGGAGGGAGATAGCACGAGAAGGCGCAGCCCGCCGTCAATCTCGTCCAGGCGGGTCAGGAAATCGCGGGCCTCTTTGTCGCGCCCGGGAAACGCGTGCCAGACCTTCTGATGCCACGCATAGGCGTCGCGCAGGCCGGCCTTGTGCGCGGTTTCGTGGTCGATTTCGATTTTGGTCAGATGGAACGTGTTCATTTGGCGGAGGGGGCTAATTCGGCGGGCGCCTGCCAGAAATCCATAGCCCAACGGGTCTTGATGTCGTCAGCCTTCCTGTTCCATGTGCGCAGGTCCCACAGCAGGCGGTTATAGTCCAGGGGGGCGTCCACCCGGTCCGCGCGTTTCACGAGGGCCAGCAACTGTTCCGCCAGGTCTTCGAGCGTGTCGGAGGCCAGGAGGCGCCGGAAATGGCGTTCGAACGCTTCGAACGCCGGTGCTTCCGTGCGTCCGCCGGCCACCTGCAAAGCGCACGAGCCGACAGACGAACCCGAGGCGTGCGCGAGGATGCGGCGGCCGTGCATGGCGAAGAGGGCGGCAGTGATCTCTTCGGGGACGTAGTACGCATGCCCGTGCTGGTCAGGGCGGTAGTTGATCAGCCTGCCAAAAACCGGCCAGGCTCGGTGGCGTGTGGCGCCGCTCCAGTAGCCGCGTAGTGCCGCGAGACTGCCACGGTCCTGACCCCTGTGCAAGTCAACCAACTTCTGGATCAGGGGGGCGTCGGGGTTAGGAATCTGGGGATCGCTCATGAGGCATTCTTTCGGGTTTGAGGCTTGGACTTCGGAACGCGTAGAACCTTTAAACCGGAGGTGTAGGCCTCAATCTGTCTGGGCGTGGCTCGGGGGCAGGCGTGCTCGTAGGCCGCGCGGGCCGCATGCCGCACCGCGAGAGTCCAGGGGTCGGTTCCCTCCCCAAAATTCTCCGATACTTGGGAGGGGTCTCGAACCAAGCCGAGGAGAAGGCCGGCTCGGGATTCGAGGGCATTCCAAAAATGGGATGTGGCTTTCTCCGTCGAGGGATTGTCCTGCTTCATGGCATCCCCATAGCGCTTGACGGCGCCGTAAAGGTGGCGGCTTTGCCTTTCCGCGAAGTCCACGCCCCTGTGGTAAAGCGCCCGGCCCTGGTCGGTGAACATCCCGCTCGGAACGGTAAAGCTCGATTCCACGGTGTCGAATATTTTGGCCTTCAAATCGGTCACCATGCCCCCGGCCCAAAGCTGGATATCCATTTCGCCGCGGTAATGTTGCACGTGAAGATTGAGCGGTGCTTGGGCCTCTTGGTGGCCCGCTTCCCGAAGTACTGTCATCACGTGCAAATCGCGCCAAACTGACTTATCCAGCCGGGCCGGAAGCAGCTTCC
This sequence comes from uncultured Verrucomicrobiales bacterium, assembly GCA_964435495.1. Taxonomy (GTDB): domain Bacteria; phylum Verrucomicrobiota; class Verrucomicrobiia; order JADLBR01; family JAIBCM01; genus CAYSZK01. The sequence goes on along the minus strand of CAYSZK010000067.1, from coordinate 16,260 downwards.
GTTCCTGCTCTTCCTTCTTGTTGACGATGACAATAGTCGCGGTTGGTTCTCGCATTTCTTCGAAGCGCGGGTATTCGAAGCTCTCCTGGCGCAAATGGAACCCGGCGCCGTCGTCGAGAAGCCACAGGTCCCGGTGGCGCGGGACCAAACGACCCAGGTAGGAGCGGGTCGCTTGCTCCTTGCCCCTGCTTACTGTCGCTGGCAACTCCCACAAAGGACGGCCCATGCCGCATGCGGGATATAACTCCCGAATCCAGTCCAAAGTCAGGCAGTTGGCGAGGATCGTCGCCTTCAAATTAGGCCCGATGACAAGAGTATGAAGCATGTTCCCGTCCACGCACGGGCCTTTGCCCTTGTAGCCAGCGCCGTACAGCGGGTAGAAGCACTGGAACGTAAGCAATGCCAACGCCAGCCGCTCTGGGGGAAACGCCCGGCGTGGCACGCCGCCTTCGTGGTCCAGCAAGGTTGGATTGTTGCCGGTCGCGAGATGAGGGAAAAGTTTGCTGGCTTCCACAGGATATTCGTTCGCAGGGACCGAAACCTGCAAGAACCGTGGTCCATTCCCGAAGAGGTTGAAGTGCGGATGGATTTCCGGCCGCTCAAGGTAAGCGGAAACACGGGCCTCCAAATCGTGCCCAAATTCGCCCCATTCCTCCGGCGTATTGGGAGCGCCCAGAGCAGCCTGGGTTATACAAACCAAGAGCCGGATGAGTGACACGCGCTCGTGGGGCGCGCAATCAAGATCGGCGATGGTGGCTGGCTGCCGGAACAATGTGGCGAGCGACAAGACGGCGTGCCTTCCGCCGACGTCGCGAACCGCGATCCAATCCTCAGAAACGACACTGAACGAGTTCACGTGATTGTACAATTCCAGTTTTTCTGCTGGACCTGGGGGGACTCGAACTCCCATGCTCCGAATGCAAACTACGGTTGCACTTCCATTGTGCTACAGGCCCGCAGCAAGGCTAAGTCCTTGCTGCGGGTTCTTTTTACCACTGCACGTTACTGTTGTCCACAAAAACAAGTTGCGAAGCATTATGTAAATGCGTAACATGTTCTGAGTTCTCCAACTACTTGGGGATGATCCGTTGCGCAGCATGATGCATGCGCGTTCCCCACATCCGTGGGGATCACTGTTCAAAGTCCTCTTCATATTGCTCCTTATCCAGAGTAACTGTTTGGTTACGAGAGTGTTCCATCCCGGTGTCGCTCCGGTAAGTGAACCCGAACGCTGTTTGTTCAGGTCCGTGACAAGCGTGCACAACCCCGGAATCATCCCGCCAGACGGCAACGGCTGTGGCCAAATGGTCGCTCACCCAATCCGGTGCTGACGTGCGGAGGTCATTCACCAAGTAGGCGGGAACCCGAATGGCGTGCTGGTGGATCAGGCGGGCCAGATGAAAGTCAAACCGCCCGACCGCTGCACGGACGCTCTGGCCGTCCGGAAACTCGACCGTTGTGAGCCCGGCCTGAGTGCGCGGTGGGCGAGCCAGCAGGACCATGTGCGCTGTCGGCTGTGGACGCCACCTTGTCTGCGTGCCGTCGATGTCGTCAAGGGCGCTCTCGTTAAACGGTCCGGTGCGGAGCGCGGTGTTGGACATCTTCTCAACGTCAGCCAAAAGCTCTTCGTGAAGATGCCGGATTTCAGTTGGCAGATCATCCGGTGGCAGCGCCGAAGCCTCCAGTACTTCACGGATTTCAGTGGGAACGGAGAGTTCCCGTTTTCCTGCCCAGATGCGTCTTGCCATGTACAGAGTGAACGGAGGATAAACGAACCGGTGGGGGCGCAGCTGCCGGAGAAGGTCTTGCCGGGAGCTGTTCCAGTTGACGGGTGGGTCCAGGATCACACATCGCGGTGTGGCGCAAACAGCGGGGCGGTGACGATTGTGGCGATGGAGTCGGCCAATTCGCTGGAGAATCAGGTCCGTTGGCGCAACGTCGGTGATGAGCAGGTCGGCGTCAATATCCACAGACTGTTCGAGCACTTGGGTGCCAACCAAAACCGCGCCGGCCGCCGGGCGGCACCCTTGGTGCCGCCCAAGAAGTTCCATCCAGCGGGATTCATTCCTGTCGCGGTCAACTGCCGTGAAGCGGCTGTGAAGGCACCCGAACTCAATCTCTGTGTCCGGACAGGCACTCTTCAGTCGCTTAAACGTGCTCTGGGCCAGCGCAACCGTATTGCGGACCACAACGACACACGCGCCGTTTGTGGCCGCATTGACCACCTCGAGAACCCAAGCGTCTGATCCGGCTTCGCGGATGCACACTTCAATGCGCTTTGGAGCGCGGGCAGGTCCGGGGATGGTAATGGCATGCGCACTTTGCTCGCCGGCCGCGACTTTGGTGATCAACGGGTAGGCAGTGGCATCGGTGTCTTGAGCGCCAGCGGCTCGGACAAGGGCGGCCCGCCTGTGATGCGTCAAAGTCGCGGAGAGGATGACAACGGAACAGCGGACTTCGAGCAGCCAGGAAACAAGGCGGTCCACCAGTGTCGAGGTGTAGGGATCATAGGAGTGCACTTCGTCAATCACAACAACCTTGCCACTCAAGGCAAAGAGGCGAAGCGCCGAAAACTTCACCGCGACGACCGACATGAGCGCCTGATCCAGGGTCCCAACACCAAACGGGGCGAGCATTGCGCGGCGGCTGTCCGAGAACCATCGATTGCCGGCGAGCGCCTGGTCCTCCAATTCACGGTCTCCGGCTGCCGCCTGGGTGGACAGCGCCTGGATGCGGTCATCCCGTAGCCAGGCGTTTCCATGAACAAGCGAGAACGCGGAACGGTCAGCAACGCACTCGGCAAGAAATCGCCCTACACGGTCATGGATTCGATTGCTGGTGAGTTGGGTTGGCAGGGCGAAAAAGAGTCCTCTTTCCGTCCCGGCGGACCACCTTCGGTACGCGAGCGCCAAAGCCGCCTCGGTCTTTCCTTCCCCCATCGGAGCCTCGACAATGTAAACTCCTGGGGAATCGGCGGCGTCGATTAGTGACTGTTGCAGCGCGTTGGGTGTTTCCAGCCCAAAGAGCTGCTTGAACGCCCGTGAGGGGAGCGCATCCCTTCGATGCCATCCGAGTTCGTCCAATGCATCGGCTGCCCGCGCATCGGAATCAGCTGCGGTTGCCGGATTCGACGCGGACGGAAACCATGTAGTATTGGACCCGATCCAATCGCAGAAAATCAAGAGCCCCGTGAACCAGTGCAGGCGCGCCCCTCTTTCCCCTGGGACGTTCTCGGACGGAAGTCCGCCAAAGACGGTCTGTAACTCAAGAAACAGCACCCGCCTAAGATTTTGAACCCAATCGATTTCGCAGCCTGTTAGAGGGGCTCCCGGTAGTGGCGACCAACGAAAGTCCCGGCACGGATAGCAGCCATGGTGGCCGCCAACAGCCATGATCCATCGGGAAGGCCTTGGCATAACTAGGCCAAGATAGTGCTGCCCGAGCTTGGCGTGGTGCCCTTCATAGGTTTCCGGAGACCCCAGTGCCAAGCGCTCTTGCCAAGCGGCTCTCCAAGCCGGAGACTTGAGAAGGAAACCCGGCGATACTTTCCCAATATCGTGCATGGCGATCAAACACAGCCCGCCAACAGGAAAAAGCCCCGCGACATTCTCCGGCAAGCGCTCTGCCACCGCTTTCCCAACCGCCCCAACGTTCAAGCTGTGATCCCGCACTGAAACCGCTGGGCGCCCGCAATCGTCCGTCTTTGCCCAGCAATCTTGGAGTTGGATCGATTGGGAATCCATGGCGTCAGGCGGACCAAGATTCAAGAGGATGTCCAAGTGTTGTTCCACCCTGACCCGTGAGCCAAGACATCCGCACTCCCAGGGAATGATCCTCGCGAAAAAACTCCCAGCGATGCGGCTTCAATGATCCACCCAGCATAGGACGCTCGTTTCCGAATTCTTGTTATCAGGATGCTGGTTGATGTCCAGCGCGCTCCGCGGATGGTTGGCTGGACGGCGGCGCGAAGAGCTTTGAAGCGCTTTGGAGTGCTCCGCCGTGGCGGAGCTTTCAAGGCGCCTCGCCGGACCAATGCGGCGCATGCCTCGGTTCCCGCCCGCCGGGACCGTGCCGCACGCCTTGAAAGCGCGGCCCGGTTCACGCACTCCAAAGCTCCCTTCACCACATCAGGCCGCACCAACCCGGAAATCGCCCGGCGCCCATCCGACACTTTTGGTGTACCGATCGGTACACAAAAAGTGTCGTTTCATGAGGTGCATACTGTTTTCAAAAGTCACAGGCAGGTGGCGCGGCTTGCGTTTACATTGTCCGCGGATGGCGTACAAGCTTCCCCATGAGCGACGCCGAATTCCTCGCCGTCTTGACCGGACGCGACGATGACCTGCGCCTCGCCATCGACGCCTTCCGCGCCGCGGGCCAGCCCTTCTGCCTTATCGGCGCATCGGATGATCTCCGCGGCCCGGCGCGGCAATAGGCCCGGCCCCATCCCATTCTCCCATGGCCACGCCCCTCCGAGAACTGATCGTCGCCACCAAGAATCATGTCGATCTCGGGTTCACCGCGACCGAGGCCAAAGTCCTCCACGACGCCTGCCGCTGGCTGCTCCCCACCGCCGCCGCCCAGGCGCGGCGGATGCGCGAAAACGGCGGCGGCTTCTGCTGGGTTGTTCCCGCCTTCATCGCGGAACGCGCGCTCGAATGGCTCGACGGCGGCGACCTCCGCGCGGTCGAACAAGGCTTTGCCCTCGGCGATCTCGCGTGGCACGCGCTTCCCTTCACCACCCACACCGAGCTGCTCGACGAATCGCTCCTCGACGCCATGATGGCCGTCAGCCGCCGCCTGGACGCGCGCATCGGCAAACGCACCACCTGCGCCAAACTCACCGACGTCCCCTCCCACACCATCGCGCTGGTCCGCGCCCTCTCCCGCGCCGGCGTCGAGTGCCTCCACATCGGCGTCAACTGGATGAGCCCCTCCCCGGACATCCCGCCGCTCTCCCGCTGGCGCGACGCCGCCAGCAACGAAGTGGTTCTCGCCATCGATCCCGGGGGTTACGGCGGCGTGATCCGCATCCCCGGCGACGACCGTGCCCTGTTCTGGAACGTCATCGGCGACAACATGGAAGTTCCCAGCGAACACGACGTCCGCGCCACCCTCGCCGCCCTCCGCCAGGAGTATCCCGGCGCCATCGTCCGGCCTGGGCGCCCCGAGGACTGGGCCGGTGCGGATCTGCCCGCGCGCGCCCGGGCGCTGCCGGTCGTCAGCGCCGAGCTTGGCGACTCCTGGATTTTCGGCACCGGCGCCGATCCCTGGAAAACCCAGCGCTTCCGCGAACTCGCCCGCCTCCGCCGCGAATGGCTCGCCGCCCAGCGCCTGCTGCCGGACTCTCCGGTGATGGTCCGGTTTGACCGCGAGCTGCTGCTCGTCGCCGAACACACCTGGGGCGGGGCCGTGGCGGCCTGGACCCACCACGACCGTACGCACTGGAACAATTCGGATTTCGCGCGCATCCGCAACCGGGGCTGCTGGCGGGCCCTCGAGGCAAGCTGGCGGGAAAAGCGCGACCATGTGGAGGCGGCCATTGAGGCGCTCGAAGGTTCCGCCCTTCGCGCCGAAGCCGAGGCAGCCTGCGACGCCTGCGCTCCCAGGGAGTTCCTTGCCGGAGACTGGGACGCCGTGTCTCTGGAAAACGTCCACGACCTGGGCGGCGCGCGTGTGCGCCTCGACACATGCGGGGCCGTGGTGTCCCTCGACGACGGCACGGAGCGCATCGCCGGCCCCACGGCATGGCTCCGGTACCAGACCTTCGACGACGCCGACTGCCGCCGGGCCGTGGCGGAGTACTGCACCATCCAGACCGACTGGCTTCCCGAGGAATTCACGAAGCTCGGGCTGGCGGGGACCGACGCCGTATCCCGGTGGTGGGCGCCGCGTGTTCTCGGTTGCTGGCGCCGGGAAAACCAGCTCGCGCTGAACCTGGCGTTCCACGAAGACGCCGTCACACGCGCGGGCGCGCCCGCGGCGGCCACCTTGACGCTGGCGCTGGCGGCGGGACGGCTCGATTGCCGGGTCGAGTGGCTTCGGAAACATCCCACCCGCCTGCCCGAGGCGGTGTGGTGGAGTTTTCAACCGGAGGCCGCGGACCCGCGCGCGTGGCGGTTGGACAAGTGCGGCCAATGGATCGATCCGGTCACGGTCCCGCGCGGTGGCGGGCGCTGGCTGCACGGCGTGCAAAGCGGCGCCCGCAACGGCGGCGTGGCCCTGCTCACCCGCGACGCCCATCTTCTGGCCGTTGGCGGACCGATGCTCTGCCGGTTCCCCGATCAAGAGATCGAACCGTCCGGGGGCCTGCACCTGAACCTGGTAAATAATTGTTGGGGGACCAACTTCCCGCAGTGGTGCGGCGACGCGCTGGCCTTCCGCGCGGCGCTGGTGTGGGAGCGGTAGCGGAAGAACGGAAGCCCGCCGAAAAATGGAATGGCTACCGCTGCCGGGCCGCGCTAGGCTCGCGGTTTTATGGCCAAAGGGCGCTGGATCATCAAGTTGGGGACGGGCATCCTGACGCGGCGGGATGGACGGCCCGACCGCGCCCAATTCAAGCAGCTTGTGGACCAGGTCGCCGGATTGATGCGGCGCGGGTTTGAGGTGATTCTGGTCTCCTCCGGCGCCATCGGGGCGGGCATGGCGGCCCTTGGCCTGCGGTTGCGGCCCACGTTCGTGCACGAAAGCCAGTCGTGCGCGGCCATCGGGCAGGTGGGATTGATGGCCGAGTACCAGCGGCAGTTCGCGCGGCACGGGCTGGTTGCGGCGCAGCTTTTGCTGACGTATTGGGACCTGGACAGCCGGGCCTGTTACACCAACGCGGCCAACACCCTGGAAACGCTCCTGCGGAAAAAGCGGGTGGTGCCGGTGATCAACGAGAACGACGCTATCGCCAGCGACGAGATCCAGGCCGGCAAATTTGGCGACAACGACCGGCTTTCCGCGCATGTCGCCGCCATGGCGCACGCGGACCGGCTGGTGATTCTTTCGAATGTGGACGGATTGCTCGACAAGCCCGGTCCCGGCGGGAAGGTGGTCCCAATCGTGCGCCGGCTGGATCCGGCGACCCTTGCCATGGCCACCGGCACCGAAAGCGAACGGTCCGTGGGCGGCATGGCCACCAAGCTCGAAGCCGCGCGGGTCGCGGCACAGGCCGGAATTGAAACGATCGTCGCCAACGGGCGGCGCCCCACGATCCTCGCCGAGATCGCGCGCGGCCGGTTCAAGGGCACGCGGTTCCTCCTTGGCCGCCGGAAGGAGAAGGCGGCATGAGCGCGGCATCGGCGGCCGGCGCCCTGGAGGCGGCGATTACGGAGATCGGGCAGCGCGCGCGCGGCGAGCCGTCCGCTTGGCCAGGCGGATGGCGCCGCCAAGGACGCGGCGCTGGAGGGCGTGGCGGCGGCGCTGGAGGGCGCGCGCGCGTCGCTGCTCGCCGCCAACGCGCGGGATTTGGAGGCGGGCCGGGCCGCGGGGCTGGCGCCGGCGATGCTCGACCGTCTGGCGCTGGACGACAAGCGCATCGGCGCGATGGTCCGGGGCGTGCGCGAGGTCGCCGCCCTGCACGATCCGGTGGGCGAGATCATCCGGGAATGGACCCGTCCGAACGGCCTGCGCATCCGCAAACGGCGCACGCCCATTGGCGTGATCGGCATCATCTACGAGTCCCGGCCCAACGTGACGTGCGACGCGGCGGTGCTCTGCCTGAAGACCGGCAACGCGACGGTGCTGCGCGGCGGCAGCGAGGCGTTCCACTCCAACGCCGCGATTGCGGCGGCGATGGCGGAAGGCGTCCGCGCGGCGGGCCTGCCGGGGGACGCGGTGCAACTGATCCCGACCACCGACCGCGCGGCGATTCCGCTCCTGTGCGGGCTGGACAAGTTTGTGGACGTGCTCATTCCGCGGGGAGGGCACGGCCTGATTGCGGCCGTGGTGGAACACGCGCGGATGCCGGTGATCAAGCATTACCACGGCGTCTGCCACGTGTTTGTGGACCGGGACGCCGACTTCGACATGGCGGAACGGATCATCGTGAACGCCAAGTGCCAGCGGCCCGGCGTCTGCAACGCGATGGAGACCCTGCTGGTGGACCGTCCGGTGGCGGCGGCGTTCCTGCCCCGGATTGCGAGGGCGCTGGAGGCGCGCGGGGTGGAGCTGCGCGGGGACGCGGCGAGCCGCGCGCTTGTGCCTTCGATGCACGAGGCGACGGAAGCCGACTGGACGGCGGAGTACCTGGATTTGATTCTGAGCATCCGGGTCGTGGACGGCCTTGACGAAGCGGTGGAGCACCTGCACCGGTACGGGTCCCAGCATTCCGACACCATCGTGACGCGGAACGCGGCGGCGGCGGACCGTTTTCTGAGCGCGGTGGATTCGGCGGCGGTGTTTTGGAATGCGAGCACGCGGTTCCACGACGGGGGCGAGTTTGGGTTTGGGGCGGAGATCGGGATCAGCACCGACAAACTGCATGCCCGCGGGCCGATGGGGTTGGAGGAGCTGACGACCTACAAGTACCAGGTCATCGGCGACGGGCAGGTCAGGGAGTAAGCGGGGCGCGGGATTACGAGAAGAAGCGCCGGGCCTTGTCGAGGAAGGTTTTGTGGGCGGGGTAGCTGTCGCTTTCGCCGATGGCGGCGAATTCTTCGAGTTTGCGGCGCTGTTCGCCGGTGAGTTTCGAGGGGACCTCGACGTTGACGCGGATGTGGAGGTCGCCGACGGCGCGCCCTTTGACGCTGGGGGCGCCCTTGCCTTTGAGGCGGAAGACGCGCCCGTTCTGGGTGCCGGCGGGGATTTTGATGGTGGTGGCGCCGTCCAGGGTGGGCACCTTGACTTCGCCGCCCAGGGCGGCGGTGGGAAAGGGCACGGGGACGTCGAAGAACAGATCGGCGCCTTCGCGCTGGAAGAGGGGATGGTCCTGGACGTGGAGGACGACGTAGAGATCGCCGGGTTCGGCGCCCTGGACGCCGGCCTCGCCGTTGCCGGTGGACCGGAGGCGGTTGCCGTTTTCGACGCCGGCCGGGACGCGGAGTTTGACGGTGGCGGTTTCCTCGGCGCGGCCCGAGCCCTCGCACGCGCGGCAGGGTTTGTCCACGATGCTGCCGGCGCCGTGGCAGCGGGGGCAGGTTTGCATGACCTGGATGAAGCCGCCCATGGAGGCGCGGACCTGGCCGGCGCCGCGGCAGGTGGGGCAGGTGACGCTGCGCCCGCCGGGGGCCTGGCCTGAGCCATGGCAGTCGTGGCAGGGGGCGGGTTTGCGCAGGCGGATTTCCTTTTCGCAACCGCGCACGGCTTCGTCGAAGGTGAGCTCCAGATCGTAGCGCAGGTCGGCGCCGCGCCGGCTGCCGCCGCGTCCGCCCATGCCGCCACCGCCGCCGAAAAATTCCTCGAAGATCGAGCCCGCGCCGCCGCCGCCAAAGACCTCGCGAAACACCTCGAAGGGGTCGATGTTGCCGCCGCCGAAGCCGCCGGGCGCGCCGCCCTGCTGGAAGGCGGCGTGGCCGTAGCGGTCGTAGGCGGCGCGTTTTTCGGGGTGGCCGAGGATTTCGTAGGCTTCCCCCAGCTCTTTGAATTTTTCCTCGGCGCTCTTGACGCCGGGGTTCTTGTCAGGGTGATGCTGGACGGCGAGCTTGCGGTACGCCTTTTTGATTTCGTCCTCGGAGGCGCCGCGGGAGACGCCGAGCACTTCGTAATAGTCGCGTTTTTCGGCCATGATCGTGGGGCGGGTCAGGGCGCTTCGGGCGCCACGGGCGTTTCCGGTGTTTTGGCGACGATGACGGAGGCGGGGCGGAGAAGGCGGTCCTTGAGCATGTAGCCGCGGCGGATTTGCTGGATGACGGTGCCTTCTTCGTGCTCGCCGGTGACGTGATAGGAGATGGCCTCGTGGAGGTGGGGATTGAAGGGCTGGCCGTGGGCGTCCACGGGTTCGACGCCGTGTTCGCGGAGGGCACCGTGAAGCTGGTTGACGGCCATGGTCATGCCCTGGGCGATGGCGGCGGCGTCGGTGGACTTGGCGGCGCTCTCGAGCCCCAGCTCGAAGCTGTCGAGCACCGGGAGCAGCGCCTGGAACAGGCGTTCATTGGCGAATTTGACGGCGTCCTCCCGTTCGCGGGCGGCGCGTTTGCGGTAGTTTTCGAGGTCGGCGACGGCGCGGAGGTGGCGCTCGCGGAACTCGGCGGCCTGGGCGGCGGCGGCTTCGAGTTCGGAGAGGCGCGCGGAGGCGATCTCGGCGATGGGGGGCGCGTCCTCCGGGGCGGGGACGGGGTTGGGTTCAGCGGTTTCCGGCATAGAGAGCGACCATGGTGACATCATCTGATTTGTCGGCGTGGGCGCGGAACCGTTCGAGGCGCTCGCGGATGTTGCGGATGACCGCATCCGCGCCATCGGGCGCCGCGACGAGGACGGCCTCCTTGAGGTTGTCCTTGCCAAACTCGTTGCCCTCGGTGTCGAGGGCCTCCGTGACGCCGTCGGTGTACAACAGCACCACGTCGCCGGGTTCCATGTCCACGGTCAAATCAGCGGTAACGCTATCGAAGACCAGCCCGCTGTCAATGCCCAGCGCCATGCCCGACGGGCGGAGCATCTCGACGCGGCGGTCGTGGCAATGCAACGCCGCTTCGTGCCCGGCCCGCGCCAGGGTCAGGGTGCGCGCCCCCGGGTCGAGGATCGCATAGACCATGGTGATGAACATGTCTTCGCGGATGTCGGGGAATAGCTGGTGGTTCACCGACCGCAGGGTTTCCGCCGCCGAAGCACGGCCCGGGGCCTGGCCGCGGAGGACGCTGCGGCAGATGGCCATGATGAGCGACGCGGGCACGCCCTTGCCCGAGACATCGGCGACGGCGATCCCAACGCGTCCGGCGTCCAGCGGAATGAAATCGAAGTAGTCGCCCGAAACTTCGCGCGCGGGCAGGTTGAGGGCGGCGACTTCGAACCCGGGCACCTTGGGGCAGGCGGACGGGAGCAGAACGCGCTGGATTTCGCGGGCGACCTCGATGTCGCGGTCCAGGCGCTCTTTTTCGGCGAGCTGGGTGGAGACGCGCGCGCTGTGCAGGGCGAACGCGGCCTGGGCCGCGACGGACTGGAGCATTTCGACATCGGCCGCGGTGAACGGCGCGCCGTCCCTGCGGTTGGCGACAATCAGGACGCCGGCCTTGTTTTTGCGGAAGGCCAGCGGCACGGCGATGGCGCTGTGCCAGCGGATCGCCTCCTCCTGGAACCCGGGGAAGCGCGCATCGGCGGACGCGTCCGCGACGAGCAGGGCGCCGGAGCGGAGGACTTCCTCCAGCAGGGGGACGCCCTGTTCGGAAACCTGCGAGCGCACGATTTCGTCGAGGTGTTCGGTGCGGGTGGCGATTTTGGCCTCCAGATCGGGGGGAACGGCCAGGAGCGGGGGGAAGACGCCGCTGACCCCGGCGGCGCGGAAGCCGCGTCCGGGTTCGTGGAGGAAGACGGCGGCGCCCCGGGCCATGGTGATGCTGGCGGCGCAATTGGCGGCGACCCGGGTCAGGTCGCGGATGTTGATGGACTCGGAGATGACCTCGCCGAGATCGTGGAGCAGGTCAAAGACCGTCTTGCGCTCGTCGCGGAGGCGTTCGATGTCGGTGTCCTGGCGGGAGACCAGGCGGCGCTGCTCGAACAGGAGCCACGCCATGTAGGCGACGATGCCGAGCAGGGCGATGCAGAGGATGGTCATGGGTTCCGGGGCCGGGCCATCCGGGCCTCACTCATTGCGCGAGGCGCTCTTGCGCAGGTATTCCACGACATCCTGGAATTTGTCCCGGTTGCGGGGGTCCAGCTCGATGAGGTTTTCGTGGGCCTCCAGCATGGTGCCGGAGGCTTCGGCCTTGGAAGCGGCGCCGCCTTCGACCGTGCTGAGGGCGGCGGGGGCGGCGGGAGCGGTGGGTTCGATGGTGGCCAGGCGGTCCAAACCCATGTTTTCGACGAGCTCAAGGTTGCGGCCCGAAAGCCCGGCCAGGTGCAGGGCGCCGCCTGTGCCGCGGAGTTTCATCGCGAGCCCGGCGAGGATGCCCAGAAAGGTGGAGTCCATGCCCGTGCATTCGGCGAGGCCGATGCACAGGCGCCCGGCGCCGCCTGCAATCAGGCGCGCCCCGGCGTCCTTGAGGAGCCCGGCGTTTTGGAAGGAGCCCTTGCCCTCGACCAGGACCCAGGCGCGGGCGCCTGTAGCGGCGACTTTCAGAATCCCCGTGGTCACCCCTATTGATTACAGGCAGCCCGCCCCCTCCGTCAACGGCGGGGTTGGGGGGGGGATTTGCCGGGGAGCCAATTTGGCACAGGGCCAGGCGCGCGGGTGGGTGGGGGCCGAGGGGCTACTTCCGTTGCCAGCCTTTGCCGGGGAGTTCGATCCATTCGCCCTTGTAGGAGCGCTCGCGGATGCGCCCGGCGAAGGCGGCTTCGATTTCCGCGAGCGGCTTGCCGGAGCGGCGGGCTTCGGTGGCGTAGATGAGTTGGCGGTCGTTATTGTCGTCGTTGGCGAGGGAACGGATGTAGTCCTCGTGCCCTTTCCATGCATCCGGGATGTCGCGGACGGAGAGATAGCCGGAGGCGTTTTCCCCGACGACGCGGTCGTCCTTGAGGCGCTGGATTTCGGCCATGCGATTGCGGCGGGAGGAGGCGACGGGCGTGCCCTTGTCTTCGGGGTGGGCGCCCTCCCGGTTGGCGGCTTCCTTTTGGAAGAGCTCGACCTTCATGTTGACATCGACCTGGATGGGTTTGGTGGTTTCGACGCGGATGGGGGCGCAGGCGCCGAGGAGGGCGCAGGCGCCGAGGGCTGCGAAGGGTGTGGGCGGGTTCATGGCGTGGTGGCGGTGGCCGCCCCGTTCTTGCCCGGAGCGTGGTGATATTTCAAATCGAAGTTTCGGGCGCCTTCGGCGCCGCGCAGGGCGGCCCGGAACGTGCTGACCGGCGGGGACCAGGCGAACCTGGCCTCGCCGCCAGTGTAATGATACTGGCGGAAGGCGTTGACGAGGAGGGACGCGAGGTCCTGCTGGAGCGCGCCCCAGTCGGCGGGGATGCGGCGGAGAAGCTCGTCGAGGGCGAGGATGTCCACGCGGCCCTTTTCCAGAAGCTTGAAATTGCCGTCGATGCGGCGCACGACCTTGCCGTTGCCGGCGGCGACGATGGTGCCATGGGCGCGGCCCGTGGCGGCGGCCTGGCCGGGCGAAAGCGCGCTTGTGGCGGGGGCGAGGTCCACGGAAGTGGCCGATAACGAACCGGCCCATTCCATGTTGTCGCGAAAGAGGATGGAGACATTGCCGTTGACGTATCCGCTGTAGGCGTCGCCGCCGAAGGTGGAATAGATGCCGTTCTGGTCAAAGGTGACGGAGCAGAAGATGTTTGCGGCGTCAAGCCTGCGCCAGCGCGCCAGGCGGGCCTTGAGCGTATTCACGAGGTTGTTGGCGCCGGGCTGGGTCCGGGGCAGGGCAAACTCCAGGCGCCCGTCCAGGCCGCGCACCTCCAGGGTGTATTCCGGATAGTCCAGATCGCCGCTGACAACGTCAATGGCGGCGTTGAGGGCGAGGTCGCCCACCGTGGCGATCTTGAGGTCCCGCTGGCTGGCGGTGAACGCCACCGGCAGGCGCAGGTCGGGCTGGCCATGGGTCGCGATCACCACCGTGCCGCCGCGGACGGAGAACTGGCCGATGGTCCAGGGTTCGGGCGGGCGTTCAGCCTTGGGCAACCGGGCCATCTCTTTCTGGACATACTCGCCGAGCCAAAACAGGTCGGGCCCCACGGCAATCTCGGGATTGATGATTTCCAGGGATTCCACACGGTTGTTGACCAACCCGTCCCACGTGAACCGCAGGCGCAGCGTCTCGACCTCAATCACGCGGGCGAGGGGATCGAAGATCGAGAAGATGGTGAAATTGTGGGACTCGGCGGTCTGGACTTCGCGCGAGGCGGGGTCGGCGCGGTCGCCGCCGAGCACGATGTTGCGGAACGACGTGTCGATGGGAAGGACCAGCGGCGGCAGCCCGGGCCCAAGGCTGTCCGCGCGCAATTCCCCGCCGAGAATCACCATCCGCCGGATTTTCCAGCGGCGCAGGTTCCGGGGCTTTTCCGCGGCCCGGACGGGTTCCGCGGCGGCGGGCGCCTCCCGCTCTTGGCGCCAGCGCCGGTTCCCGGCCTTTACCTGGCGCCGGTATTCCTTGAGCATCTCCGGGTAGGACAACCGGTAGGCGGGCGCCTCCAGCCGGATCACATCGATCTCCCCGCGCAGCAAGCCAAGGGGGGACGTGCCGATCAACACGCGGTCCGCGCCCCCCGCCTCGCCCACGCGCACGTTGCGGACGTCCAGATTGCCGAACCCGGACCACCCGACGTCGCCGAGGGTGACCGGGAAGGGGGCGAACTGGCGTTCCAACGCGATCCGCAGCGGCACGCGCGGAAGGATGATCCCGGCCGCCAGCAGCGCCACAAACGCCAGCGGCAGCGTGGCCGCGGCCCACAGGCTGGCGGCAAGGACGGGGTGGCGGGCGGGGCGGCGCATGGGTTCCAAAGCCAAGAACGCTAGCCGCGTCCTCGGGCGGGCGCGACTGGAATTCACGTGGCGCGGAAGGCCTTGCGCTCCCGCCCGCACGCCCTATCCTCGGGTACTGGAGATCAGGACTTGGATGTAAAGGAGAACCGGTTCTTCACGGAGTTCAGCCCGTCCGCGGTGGCAAGGCTGGCGGATGCGGCCACGGTCCGTGAGGAGGCTGCCGGCGCGCGTTTGTTCGAGGACGGCGACGCGCCCGATTGCCTGTATCTTGTCCTGGAGGGCGAGGTCGAGTTGGTCAAGGGGGAGGGTCCCGCGCGGGAGGTTGTGCTCGCCACCGCGGGGCCGGGGGATTACTTTGGCGAAGTCGCGATTCTCGCGGACACCGGCCGGACCACCGGGGGGCGCGTCAAAGGCCGGGCGCGGCTGGCCACGATTCCGAAGGCCGCATTGATGGCGGAGCTTCACAAGGAACCGCCCGCGGTGACCCTGGGGCTGTTCACCCGGGTGATCGGCTATCTCAAGGCCACCAACGAGCGCTACACGCGGGAGGTGCTGCACAAGGAGAAGATGCAGTTCGTTGGGGAGATGGCCGGGGCGATCCTCCACGACCTCCGAAGCCCCATGACCGGCATCCAGCTCGCGACGGAATTCCTCGCCAGGGAAGTCGCTTCGCCTTCCGGCCAGAAATGGTGCGCGCTCATCCAACAACAGGTCGAGCGCATCCTGCAAATGGCGCGGGAACTGCTCGACTACTCGCGGGGCATTTCCTCGCTGGACCGCAAGCCGGTCCCTGTCGCCGGCCTCATCGAACGCTTCCGCGAATTAAACAGCGAGTTCATCGGCAAGGCTGGTGTGGCGTTTGAAACCGCGGCCGACGACGCGGTCGCCAGCCTCGACTCGGGCCGCATGCTGCGGGTCCTCCAAAACCTTGTCACCAACGCCGTGGACGCCCTCGCCGGGCGCAAGGACGGAAGAGTCCGCCTGGCCGCGCGGCGCTCGGGCGGCGGGATCGAGATCACGGTCGAAGACAATGGCCCCGGGATTCCGGAAAAAATCCGGGAGCGGTTGTTCGAGCCGTTCGTGACCCATGGCAAGGCGCACGGCACCGGCCTGGGCATGGCGGTGGCCAAGAGCCTTGTCGAGGCGCACGGCGGCGGGATCGGGTTCGTGACCGATACCGGCGCGGGCACGACATTCACCATCCGCCTGCCGGCGGCGTGACCTGGTTTCAGCGGGAACGGCGCGGGTTCGCCTCGGCGTGTTCCCGTTCCAGATAATTGATCCGGTCGCGCAGGGACCGCGACTCCGTCCGCAACAACCGCACATCCCCCTCCCGCCGGATGCGCTCGGCGTCCAGCGACTTCTGGAGCGTGTCCAGGCGCGTCTCCAGCGCCGCCCCGAGGCGCAGGTTGTTTTCCTGTTCCAGGACGAGGCTCGTCTGAAGGCGGTCCGCGCCGGTGCGCAACGCGTGAAGCTGCGCGAGCAAGTCCTCGCGCAACTGGAACGTCGTGACCTTCTGCGCCTTCAGCTCGTTGAAGACCACGTACCCGCCGTACCCGGCCAGGAATCCCAACGCCAGAACCAGAAAGATCAGCACGCCCGCGGTGGTGTTGAGAATCGACGCCACGGCGCGCTGCTCCCGCACCTGGCGCTCCACATTCCGGCGCGCGTCGAACATCGGCGCCGCCGCCCCGGCCACCGCCCCGATCCGCCGCGCCTGGCCGAACAACGGCGCCGCCGCCGCGCCCGGGGCGGCCTGCGCG
>CAYSZK010000066.1:8349-22138 GCA_964435495.1 uncultured Verrucomicrobiales bacterium | reverse complement strand
CCCTCGCCTCCGGCAAACCCGTCCTCGGCGGGTCCACCGACGCCAGCGCCGACACGCTCCTGGACGGCGAACTCGGCGCCCTCGTCAATCCCGCCAACATCTCCGCCCTCACCCAGGAACTCATCACCCTCCTCCGCGGCAAGCATCCCAAACAACCCCTCTGGACCCCCGAAGCCCTCCGCGAACGGGCCATCAAAAACTTCGCCTTTGACCGGTTCCAGGCATCCCTCGACCGGCACCTCGCGGACTTCATCAGTCGACGGAGCCCGGCGACCCGGTAAACCCGCCTTCCGTACCCCTGGACGGGGGACGGAAGACAGGGGACTGGGGACGGGAAACTGGCGACGCCTTGATCGACCAACACGTTAAACGGCGACCCCGCCACTTCCTCATGGATGCCCGATCTATCTATGGAACAACCTGAAGTGGCGGGGGCCGCTTCCACTTCCGGCCCACGATCCTCGACCCCTGTCCCCCCCGTGCGCCGTGAAATTTCCCAGGGCTGCTCCCATGGCTGATTTCTTTCGCCCCTCCGGGGCTTTGTTCCTCTTTTTACTCCTTTTCCCAGCGTTGAAACGCTGGGCTATTTCCGGTCGTCCCTGGCGGGACTCTTTGTGCGCTTCGTGGTGAAAAGTCCCCCCCCTCCGTGTGCTCCGTGTGCTCCGGTGCGTCGAGAGCCGAGGGCCAGAACAGAGATGCTTGGTGTCCCCTCTTTCTCCTATCTGCTATCTCCCGGCTTCCCCCCTTCGCGTTCTTCAGGGTGAAAAGTCCCCCTCTGCAAACGGGAGACGGGAGACAGGGGACTGGAGCCAGGAACATGTCAAAGCGCTTTCATCAACCAACACGTTAAGCGGCGAGACGCCGCTTCCACCTCCGGCCCTCGGCCCTCGGCCCTCGACCCCCGTCCCCCTCCCCGCGCCGCAGGCGCCCCCATCTCCCAACTTCCAACTTCCAACTCCCGCGCCCTTGGCGCGTCCCCCCATGTGCGGCATTGCCGGCGCTTTCTCATCACGCGCAACCCCCGCGGAACTCTCCGCCGCGGTCGGCCGGATGCAGCATGCCCAGCGCCACCGCGGCCCCGACGCTGATGGACGCGCCGATTTTTCCAGCCCTCCGGGCGCCCTCGGCCATGTCCGGCTCTCGATCATCGACCTGTCCAATGCCGCCGCCCAGCCGATGCGGTCGGACGACGGACGCTGGACGCTCATTTTCAACGGCGAAATCTACAACTACCGCGCGCTCCGGGCCGGCATGGAGTCCGGCGGCGCCACCTTCCGCACGCAAAGCGACTCGGAAGTCCTGTTGCATCTTGTCGCCACCCGCGGCCCAGCCGCGCTGCGGGAAGCGCGCGGCATGTTCGCCTTTGCGCTGTGGGACGACCGCGAAAAGCGCCTCCTCCTTGCGCGCGACGGCCTGGGCATCAAGCCCCTTTATGTCGCGGAACTCCCCGGCGGCGGCATCGCCTTCGCCTCCGAGCTGCGCGCCTTCGCCGCCTCCAACCTGCTTCGCATGGAACCCGATCCGGCCGCGGCCCTCGGGTTCCTCGAAACCGGGTCGGTTCCCGAGCCCATGACCCTGTGGCGCGGCATTCGCGCCCTCGAACCCGGCCACTGGCGGGAATGGACCCCTGCGGGGGGCATCGCCGCCGCCACGCCATTCTGGTCCATCCACTTCCCGGAATCGTCCGTCCGCGCAGGGGATGCCGTTGCCCACGCCCGCGCGGCGCTCGTCGATTCCGTTGCGCACCATTTTGTCGCCGATGTTCCCGTCGGCCTTTTCCTCAGCGGCGGGCTCGACTCCTCCGCCGTGCTCGCCCTTGCGCGTGCCACCCAGCGCGGACGCCTCCGCACCTTTTCCATCGGCTTCGAGGAACAGGAATGGAACGAGGCGCCCGTGGCCGAACGCGTCGCCCGCCACTTCGACGCTGAGCACACCGAATGGCGCCTCACCGCACGCGAGGCCCGCGATCTCTTTCCCGAGTTCCTCGCCGCGGTTGACCAGCCCACCATCGACGGTTTTAACACCTGGTGCGTCAGCCGCATGGCCCATCGCGCCGGAATGAAAGTCGTCCTCTCCGGCCTCGGCGGGGACGAGTTGCTGGGGGGTTACGCATCCTTCCGCCGGGTTCCACGGTTGTCCCGAATGATTCGCGCCGCGGCCGCCCTTGGACCACTGGCCAGCGCGGCGGGCGCCGTGCTGGAATCCTTGGCCTCCAACGCCAGGATCCGGCGTTTCGGCGCCATGCTGCAGACGGGCGGCGATCTTCGGTCCGTCCACCGGCTTTTCCGCGGCATCTTCAGCCCACGCGAAGCGCGCATGCTCGTGGACGCAGTCCTGGGGAACAACCGTACATCACCACCGGAAACCCGTCCGATATCACTCCCGGCGGCGCCGACCGCCGGGAATGGTATCAGCTATCTGGAACTCACCACCTACATGCGCAACCAGCTCCTCCGCGACAGCGACGTCTTCAGCATGGCCCACAGCCTCGAGCTGCGCGTGCCGCTCGTGGACACGGTCCTCTTCGATTCCCTCGCCGCCATCCCCGCCACCATTCGACTCCAACGCGGGAAGGGATTGCTCCGCGCCGCGGTTCCTGAGCTGCCCGATTGGCTCCTCCGCCTCCCGAAACGCGGCTTTCTTTTCCCGTGGCAGGAATGGTTTGACGCCGGCTGGAAGGATGCGATCCCCGTCCCGGCCACGCCCCGCAGCGTCCCGCTCCGCCCTTGGTACCGCCATTGGGCGGTTGGTATGCTCGCCAGGCTTCTTAATTGACTTAGTCCTGACTTAGTTTGATTGATCATGTAGACGCATCCGAGATATGCAGACCGTCACAATCCACCAGGCGAAGACGCATCTATCCCGTCTTGTCGCCCAAGTCCAGCTTGGGGGCGAATTGATCATCTGCCGCGGCCGCGAGCCGGTGGCCAAGCTGGTCCCCATCACCCCGCCTCGCCGCCCCGTTCCGCCGGTAGGACAACCCACTTCCGAACCTTTTCCCTACAGCGACCAGGCTTTTGCGCCATTAACGGAAGATGAGTTGAAAGCTTGGGGCCTCGAGTAGCCGCCGCATGAGCCTCGCGTCGGTGTGGGAAATCGCGCTCAAGCACCGGGTCAACGCGGGCCGCGCATCCAGGAACTCCGCGCCGCCGGCGAGTTGGCGGATTTCTCCGACGACGAACTCGTCACGGTAAACTACCTGTCCATCTGGAAAAAACCCTGACGGACACGCCCCCGGCCCCTTCGTTCTTCGTGGTAATGAATTCCTCCTCCGTGCCCTGGACTGATACCTTTCGCCCCTCCGGGGCTTCATCGTATTTCTAACCTGTTTTCCCAGCGTTGAAACGCTGGGCTATTTCCGGGCGTCCCTGGCGAGACTCTTTGTGCGCTTCGCGGTAAAAAGTCCCCGTCCCCTCCGTGCCCTCCGTGTGCCCCGTGAGAGACAGGGGTGCGTCGAGAGTCGAGGGCCAGAACAGAGATGCTTGGTGTCCCCTCTTTCTCCTATCTGCTATCTCCCGGCTTCCCCCCTTCGTGTTCTTCATGGTGAAAAGTCCCCCTCTGCAAACGGGAGACGGAGGACAGGGAACGGGAGCCAGGAAAAGGGCAAAGCGCTTCCATGAACCAACACGTTAAGCGGCGTGACGCCGCTTCCACTTCCGGCCCGCGACCCTCGACTCCCCCTGCCCCCTTCGTGGTGAACAACCCCCGTCCCCCCCCCAACTTCCATCTCCCATCTCCCAACTCCCAACTTCGGCGCCCCAGGCGCCTCCCCCATCATGAAATCCTACACCTCCGCCGGAAGAACCTCCGGGATTGTCCACGAGTTCATCCAGCTCGCCAAGGGCACCCTCCGCGCCTCCGCCGGCATCGCCGAGGGCGTCAAAGAAGGCCTCAAGGAACTGCGCGAGGTGGAAGCACTCATCACGCGCCAATCGGGCCTCAAACTTGAGAACCTCGACATCCTGGAAATCGGGGTCGGCCAGTTACCCAGACAAATCGCATACTTCGCCCTTCGCAACCGGGCCGTCGGCATTGACCTCGACGTTGTCCCGCAAGGGTTCAACATTCCCGCCTACGCCAACCTCCTGCGGACCAACGGGCCCGTGCGCCTTATCAAAACCGTCGCCAGAAAACTCCTCGGCTTCGACAACATCTTCCGCCGCGAAATGGCCCGGCAACTTGGCGTTCCCTCCCTTCCCTCCCCGCCCATTCTTCAACGGGACGCAACCCGCACCGGCTTTCCCGACGCCAGCTTTGATGTGGTGTATTCCTTCAATGTCTTCGAGCATCTGCCCGATCCGGAAGCGGTCGTTCGGGAAGCCATCCGCCTTCTCCGCCCCGGCGGCTGCCTTCTCACGCATCTGCATCTCTACACCAGCGACTCCGGCTGCCACGACGTCAGCATCCTCAGCGGCAACCGCGGAGACATGCCCTACTGGCCCCACCTCCGGCCTGCCCACGCCCACCTCGTCCGCAACGCGGCCTACATCAACAAGTACCGGCTCCACCAATGGCACGATCTCTTCGATCACGCCACACCCGGGTGCGCGCACGTCCACTGGCCGGAAAAGGACGCCGATCAACGCGGGCCGCGCATCCAGGAACTCCGCGCCACCGGCGAACTGGCGGATTTTTCCGATGACGAACTTCTCACGGTAAACTACCTGTCCATCTGGAAAAAGCCCTGACGGACACGCCCCCAGCCCCTTCGCAGGGCTGTGGCCAACCTCGCCCTGCTGCGAGGCGTCAATCTGCGGTTGCTCGGGGAGGAAGGCGCCGGGGACTGGTTGCCGGCCAAAAAGGAACGTCTCGCTGTCCATCCCGCCTTAGCTCTCGCACTCCTCCGCAAAAAAACTATGACTCAAAACAAAAAGCCCTGAGCCCCTTCGTTCCTCGTGATGATGAATTCCCCCTCCGTGCCCTAGATTGATGCCTTTCGCCCCTCCG
The DNA here is from genome assembly GCA_964435495.1 of uncultured Verrucomicrobiales bacterium. Classification (GTDB taxonomy): domain Bacteria; phylum Verrucomicrobiota; class Verrucomicrobiia; order JADLBR01; family JAIBCM01; genus CAYSZK01. Next base: position 17,191 of record CAYSZK010000066.1, on the reverse strand, counting down.
GGGCTTCATCGCATTTCTCCCCTGTTTTCCCAGCGTTGAAACGCTGGGCTATTTCCGCTCGTCCCTGGCGGGACTCTTTGTGCGCTTCGCGGCGAAAAGCCCCGCCCCCTCCGTGCCTTCATGGGCCCAGTGTGCCCCGTGGGAGACAGGGGTGCGTCGAGAGCCGAGGGTCGAGGGCCAGAACAGAGATGCTTGGTGTCCCCGCTTTCTCCTATCTGCTATCTCCCGGCTTCCCCCCTTCGCGTTCTTCGTGGTGAAAAGTCCCCCTCTGCAAACGGGAGACGGGGGACAGGGGACGGGCGCCAGGAACAGGGCAAAGCGCTTTCATCAACCAACACGTTAAGCGGCGTGACGCCGCTTCCACTTCCGGCCCTCGACCCTCGACTCTCGACCCTCGACTTCCCTTCGTGGTGAACAACCCCCGTCCCCCCCCATCTCCCATCTCCCAACTTCCGCGCCGAAGGCGCCTCCCCCATGCGCGTCCTACACGTCATTCCATCCGTCGGCCCGCTCCGGGGCGGCCCCAGCTTTGCCGCGCTTGAGATGGTCCGTGCCCAGCGCGCGCTCGGGCTCGACTCCCGCATCGCCGCCACCGACGACAACGGACCCGGCTCTATGGAAGTGCGCACGGACGATTGGACCGTGTACCAAGGCGTTCCCGTCCGCTTCTTCCCGCGCTGGAGCCCGCCCTTTCATCCCGTCCGCGAATTCCAGTTCAACGCCGCGTTTGTTCCCTGGTTCCGCAACGCCCTCGGGGACTGGGACGTCATCCACGCGCACGCCTTCTTCTCCTGGCTCTCCTCCGCCGCCATGCGGACCTGCCGGAGAGCCGGCAAACCGTACCTCGCCCGTCCCCTCGGCCAGTTTTGTTCCTGGTCCATGCGGAAGCGCCCGTGGAAAAAGCGCGCCTTCTGGTATCTCGTCGACCGCGCCAACGCCAACAGCGCCGCCGCCATCCACTACACCTCCCAGGAGGAGGCGGACGATTCGGCCCACATGCGCGTCCGCGCCCCGGCCCTCGTGGCGCCGCACGGTGTCGAACCCATCGATCCGCCTCCCGATGCCCGCGCGCGCCTTCGCGAGTCGCTCGGGCTCCCCCAAAATTCCGAGGTCATCCTCTTCCTCTCGCGGCTTGCTTCCAAAAAAGGCCTCGACCTGCTCCTGCCCGCCTTTGCACGGCTCCACCGTCCCGATTGCCACCTGATCCTTGCCGGCTCCGGCGATCCGGCCTTCGTCGCCTCTCTCAAAGACTTCGCTTCCACCCTTGGCATCGGCGGGCGCGTCCACTTCCCGGGTTTCGTGGCGGGGGAACAGCGCTCCCTTTTCTTCGGAGGCGCCGACGTGTTCGCCCTGCCCTCGCGCAATGAAAACTTCGGCATCGCCGTCCTCGAAGCCCTCAGCGCGGGCACCCCGGTCGTCATCAGCGAAGGCGTCGCCTTCGCCCACAGGTTCGCCGCCGACCGGATCGCCGCCCTGTGCGACATGACCCCGGACTCGATCGCCGCCGCGATTGGCGCGACCCTCGACGATCCGCAACGCGCCGCCCACGGCGCCCGCGCCATGGCCCTGGTCCGCCGCGAATTCACGTGGGAAGCCAACGCACGGGCCCTTGCCGCAGCGTACGGGAGTGTAAGGCTCGGGCGTGCCCCGACTTGCCAGGAAAAGGCAAACGTCTAGGTTGAGGGCGTGAACACAACTGAGCCAGCGCTGGCGCCAGCCATCCGCGCCCATGCCGAGGCCCTTGTGCGCGAGTTCTTCTCCCGTTGCTTTTGGTATTGCCGCCACGACTTCCAAGTCACCGATCCCGATGTTCTCCGTTTTGTCATCCGCCAGTTGCGCGAACATGGAGGGAAGGCGGGCTGGCGTGAGGCCGCCCGGCTCGTGGAATGCCGATAACCGATTTCCAGAAGGCTGTCATCGCCGTGCTCATCGGGCAACGCACGCCCCCCAGCCATTTTGCCGGAAGCGTGCCGCTGCACCTGGCGCCATCCTCGCCGCGCTACAGCGAGGATATCGACCTTTTCCATGACGCGGAATCCGAGTTGCTCCAGGCCAGTGAAGCGGATGAACGCGCCCTCCAGAACGCGGGATTCCGCGTGCAACGTGCGCCCGCCGCGTGGAGCACCACATTCCGGAAAGCCACCGTCTTCGCCTCCCGTGGAAATGATTCTGTCGAGATCGACTGGGCGCTGGACTCCGCGGTACGATTCTTCCCGGTGCTTCCCGATCCCGATCTTGGCTGGCGCCTGCACCCGTTTGATCTTGCGACCAACAAGTCCCTCGCCCTGGCAGGGCGCTCGGCAACGCGCGACATCATCGACATCATGGAGTGGTCCCGCTGCTTCCCGCTCGCGGCGATTATCTGGGCGGCATGCGGCAAGGACCCGGGTTTCAATCCCCTGATGCAGCTGGACATGATGCGCCGGTTCGCACGAATCAGCCCAACAGAATTGCTGGTTCTCCAGGCCCGGTCCATCGACCCCGTGGCGTTGAAACGCTCCTGGATCGAGTCGGCGACCGCCGCCGAAGAGGCGATCACCCGGCTTGCGGACGCCCAACCCCGGCTGCCCATCGGCGTTCTCTTTGCAGACAACCAGAACCAGCCCCGTTGGCCGCAACCTCCAGAGGCGGCGCTTGACTCGCAAGGCCTTCGTACCCACCACCCAACCATTGGCGGCTGTTGGCCCACGCTTCGGACCATCAACGAATCCGGTTGAAGGCAGGCCAACCCGCCGATGCCCGCCCTCGACGCCATCACCCCCCTCGTCCTCACTTGGAACGAGGCGCCCAACATCGCGCGCTGCCTCGACCGCCTCCGCTGGGCCCGCGAGGTCGTGGTCCTCGACAGCCTCAGCACCGACGGCACCCAGGACATCGCCCGGTCCTTTCCCAACACGCGGCTCATCGAACGCCCCTTCGACAACCACACCGCCCAGTGGAACGCGGGCCTGGGCGCGATTGCCTCCCCCTATATCCTGTCCCTTGATGCTGACTACATTCTGGAACCCAATTTCGGAGCGGAAATCGCCACCCTCCCGCCCGGTCCCGTCGCCTGGTTCGCCAGGTTCCGTTATTGCATCGGCGGCCATCCGCTCCCCGGCAGCCTCTATCCCCCGCGCGCCGTCCTCTTCAACCGGAAACACTGCCGCTACCGCGAGGACTGGCACACCCAAATGCTCGCCTTTGACGGGCCCTCGGCCTTCCTGCGCTCCCGCATCCTGCACGACGACCGCAAGCCCCTCGACCGCTGGCTGGAGACCCAACTCAACTACTGCCGCCTGGAGGCGAAAAAGATTTTCGAAACCCCGGCCCACCGCCTTCCGGCCAGTGACGCCATCCGCAAGGCCGGCTGGATCGCCCCCTGGCTCGTGCCCATCGCCTGCCATATTGGCCTCGGCCTCTGGCGCCGCGGCCTGCCCCGCCTCGCCTACACCCTCCAGCGCGCCCTCCACGAAACCCTGCTGGCCCTGATCCTCGCCGATCTGCGCGCGGACGCCTCCGCCCCTGTTCCCGGTGCGGAGACCAAGACGGCACAGTGGGTCCGCGCCCAGACACGCCACGCCGCCGAACGCGTTGACAAACTCCTCAACCCGGATTCCTCCAAACCGTCCGTTCAAGACCGGCTCCGGCTGATGCTCTGGCCCGCCGCGCCCGCCGTCGCCGCCCATCTGCTCCTGGCCCGCGGCCTGCTCTTCCGCGGACTTCCGGGCCTCCGCTACGCCCTCCAACGCACCTACGCCGAGCTCGCCCTGTCCGTCACGCTCGCGGACCGGCGGTTGGCGCATGGACCGGCTCCCCGTTAGCCGCGATCTCCCAATCGCCGGGAAGTGATCCAACCACGGTTTGACATCACTTTGTTATCGCTGTAGCTTCAACATTATGGTCCGAACCCAGATTCAGTTGCCCGATCCCCTTTACCGGGAGGCCAAACGCGTCGCCTCCCAAAATGATTGGAGCCTTGCCGAAGTTGTTCGCCGCGGCGTCGAGGCTGTCGTCCGCGTCTATCCCGGGATGAAGTCCGCGCAGGGCAATCCCTGGAAGATGCCCCGCCCGGTCAACGCCACCTTGAAGGTGTCCGACCCCGCGCGGCTGCGCGATCTGTTGCTGGCTGACCAGGAATAATCGCGGGGCCGGTCATGATCGCCATCGACACCAACATCCTCCTCTACGAGCGCGTCAACGGCTCTCCGTGGCACGCCAGGGCCGCCGCATTCATCGCCACCCTCCAACGCTCGACCGATGTCGTCATCGCCGAGCATGTCCTCGTGGAACTCTACCTCGCCCTGCGGAATCCCGCGGTGACCGATCCCCCCCTGGGAGCGGAAGCCGCCGCGTTGCAGTGCGACGCGTTGCGCCGGCATCCCCGCTGGCAATTGGCCGAATCCGCCGACGTCATGGACAACGTCTGGCGTTTCGCCAGGCGGCCCCGATTCCCCAGGCGCCGGATCATCGACGCGCGCCTGGCCCTCACCCTGATTGCCCATGGCGTCACCGACTTCGCCACCGCCAACACCAAGGATTTCGCCGACTTCGGCTTCAGGCGCGTGTGGAACCCGTTGACGGCCTGATCCCCCATCCCCCGCCCTCCAAAACTCCTTCCCTCCCCACCCCAATCCGCTACCGTCCCCCCGCCATGCTCATCCTCGGCATCAACGCCTACCACGGCGATTCCTCCGCGGCCATTCTCCGCGATGGGGAACTCCTCGCCGCCGTGGAGGAGGAGCGTTTCAACCGGGTCAAGCATTGGGCCGGGTTCCCCGCCGAATCCATCCGCCACTGCCTCCAGGCCGCCCACGCCGCTCCCGACGACCTCGACCACATCGCCCTCTCGTTCAATCCAGGCGCCCATCTCCTTCGCAAAGCCGCCTTCGTCCTCCGCCACCGCCCCGGCTTCGACACCGTCCTCGCCCGGATCAAGCGCCAGGGCCGCGCCCTCGGCCTGCGCGAGCGTTTCGCCGCCGCCTGCGGGACCGACCCGGACGCCGTCCGCGCCATCCTGCACTCCGTGGAGCACCACGACGGCCATTGCGCCGCCGGGTTTCTCGTTTCCCCCTTTGACGAGGCCGCCATCCTCTCCGTTGACGGCATGGGCGACTTCGTCAGTTGCGTCCTTGCCTCGGGCAACGGCACGGGCATCCGCCCCCTGCGGCGGGTGTTCCATCCGCACTCCATCGGGTTCCTCTACGCCGCCATCACGCTCTACCTCGGATTCCCCCAATACGGCGACGAGTACAAGGTCATGGGCCTCGCCCCGTACGGCGAACCCGAGTTCCTCGATCTCTTCCGCAAAATCATCCTGCCCCACGGCGACACGTTCCGCCTGAACCTCGAGTATTTCACCCATCACACCCGCGGCATGAAACTGTCCTGGGACGGCGGCAGTCCCGTGGTCGAACCCTTCCACAGCCCCCTGCTCGAAAAAGAACTCGGCCCGCCCCGCGAACCCCGCTCCGAAGTCACTCCGCGCCACCAGAACATCGCCCGCTCGCTCCAGGCCGTCACCGAGGAAATCCTTTTCCATTGCGCCCGCCGCCTCCACGATCTCCATCCCTCCCCCCGCCTCGTCATCACCGGCGGCGTCGCCATGAACTCCGTCGCCAACGGCAAGTTCACCGAGCACACGCCGTTCCGGGAGGTCTATATCCCCTGCGGCGCCGCCGACAACGGCCTCGCCTTCGGCGCCGCGTTCCATGTCTGGAACCGCGTCCTCGGCAAACCGCGGGTCTTCGAGCTGCGCCACGGTTTCTGGGGCCCCGAACACTCTCCCGAAACCTGTGAAGCCGCCGCCCGCGGCCGCGGCCTCAACCCCGTCCGCCTCGACCCCGCCGCCCTGATCCGCGAGGTCATTGCCCTCATTACCACCGGCCACGTCGTCGGCTGGTTCCAAGGGAGGTCCGAATTCGGCGCGCGCGCCCTCGGCAACCGCTCCCTTCTCGCCGACCCGCGCCGCACCGACATGCGCGACATCATCAACCTCAAAATCAAGTTCCGCGAAAAGTTCCGGCCCTTCGCCCCTTCCATCCTCCGCGAGCACGTCTCCCACTGGTTCGAGATCGACGCCCCCTCGCCCTTCATGGAAAAAGTCTTCCGCATCCGCCCCGGCAAGCGCGCCGAAATCCCCGCCGTCACCCACGTCGATGGAACCGGCCGCCTCCAGTCCGTGGACCGCGAGTCCAACCCGCTCTACTACGATCTCATCGACGCCTTCCGCAAGGACACCGGCGTCCCGATTCTCCTCAACACTTCCCTCAACGAAAACGAACCCATCGTGAACCGGCCCGAGGAAGCCCTCGACTGCATGCTGCGCACGCGCATGGACGCCCTGGCCGTCGGCCCGTTCCTCGTCAAGCGGCCCCCCGCATGACCGCGGTTCCCCCGCCGGTTCCCGGCGGTTCCCCTCCCCCAGACCCCGTTCCCCTCGCCGTCGATCTCGACGGCACGCTCTTCCGCGGCGACCTCGTCCGCGAAGCCGCCGCCCGGAGGCTCGTCTCCAGCCCGGCGGCCATCCTCCGCGCCCTCGCGCGCCTTCCCGCCGACCCCGGCGCCGCCAAAAGCGTCCTCGCCGAAGGCCTGCCCCTCGACCCGCGCCATCTTCCCTGGCGCGAAGAGGCCATCGCCTTCTGCCGCGCGCAGCGGGCCGCCGGGCGCGCGCTCGTCCTCGCCACCGGCAGCCCCGAGGCGCACGCCCGCGCCGTCGCGGACCACCTCGCCTGCTTCGGCGAACTCCTTGCCGCCGGGCCCGGCCAACGCAATGTCGCCGCGGAAAAGCGCGCTTTGCTCGAAGCCCGGTTCGGCCCGCGCGGTTTCGACTACCTCGGCAACAGCCGCCAGGACCTCGCCGTCTGGGCCGGCGCACGCCGCGGCTGGCTGATCGGCCCGCCCAACCCCGCCCTTGCCCAGGCCGCCCAGGCTCTCGGCAACGTGGCCATCCTCCCCGCCTCCGAATTGACCGCCGCGGAGCGTTTGGCCGCAGGGCTTCGCGCCATGCGCTGGACCCACTGGCCCAAGAACCTGCTGGTCTTCGTTGCCTTCGCCACCGTGCCCGGCCGCGTCGCCCCCGGCGGCTGGACGGACGGCCTGCTCCTGCTGCTCGCCTTCACGGCCGCTTCCGCGGGCGTTTATCTTTCCAACGACGTCCGCGACCTGCCCTACGACCGCGCCCACGCGCGCAAGCGCGGACGCCCCATCGCCGCCGGGCGCGTGGACCCGCTCGCGGCGGTTGCGTTTGCGTTATTGCTATGGTCCGCCGCCCTCGCCGCCGGTTTCGCCGCGGGCCCGGTCCCCGGCGCGTTTGTCCTGGCCTACATCGCCCTGGCCGCCGCCTACTCCACCGGCCTCAAGCGCGTGCTCGCGCTCGATGTCGCCTGCCTCGCCGCCTTTTACCTGCTGCGCATCGGCGCCGGCGTCGCGGCCTCCGCCATTCCGATGACGCCCGGCCTGTTCACCGGGCTCGTGGCGTTCTTCGCCTCGCTCGGGTTCATGAAGCGCCGGACCGAAATCCAGGACGCCGCCCACGAACCGGAGGGCGCCGTTCCCGGCCGGGCCTACGACGCCACCCACAAACCCGGCACCGTCGCCGCGGGGATTGCCTTTGCTTTGGCGTGCCTTGCCGGCCTGGGACATCACATCCTGCAACGCGGGAACACCGGCGACTACGCCCACCCGGCCTGGCTCTGGTGCATCCTGGCGCTCGCGGCCCTGTGGCTGGCGCGCGCCTGGCGCGGCGTCCTGCGCGGCACGGTCCGAAAGGACCCTGTGGAGTTCGCGCTTGGCGATCCCGTCAGTTGGATTCTGGGCGCCGCCGCTGTGGTGAGCCTCGCCGCGGCGATGGGGTAGCGGCCGGCCTTGACACCCGCAGAAGCGTTGGCTAACTTGGCTAGCTATGATCACCACGGTTTTCAAGGCCAGAAACTCGCTTTCCGATCTTCTCCGACGCGTCGAGCAGGGCGAGGAGGTCATCATCCGCCGCGGCGCCAAAGGGCCGGCCTTCCGCATCGTGCGCCAGGATTTGCCCGCCCGCCGGACGCTCAAACCCAATCCCGCCTGGAAAGGGCGTATCCGCTATTCGGACGCTGACATCTGGGCCTCGGAATGGACTGGCGACGAATGATCTCCCACGTTCTGGATACGTGCGCCGTTCTCGACCTTGCCGCCGGGCGCTGGACGGCGCCCAAGGCCCGCGCGGCTCTTGCCTCCGCCCGCCACCCGGTCGTGCTGGCCGTGACGGTTTGGGAAATCGCGCGCAAGCTCCGATTGGGAAAACTCGCCCTGCCTTGCGGCCAATCCGGGGTCCTCGCCTTTGTCCAGGCTGTCTGCTCGCGGCACGTGTTGCATTTGGAACCGCTCGCCCCGGAGACATGCGAGGGCGCGGAGTTGCTTCCCCCCATCCACGAGGATCCGTTCGACAGAATGATTCTTGCGCGGGCGTTTGCCGCCAACTGCCCGGTCTTCACCACCGACGAGCGGTTTGCGTGTTACCCGGTCCAGGTCATCCGGCAAAGGGCGTGACCCTGGATTCCCCCGCTCTGAACGCTTGAATTATACGCCGCTCGGCGGCAATGTTCCCTGTATGAGCCTGCTTGAACCGCGTGTCCACGACCTGGAGCAGATTGTCGCCCAATTGGCCCATGCCCAGTTGCGGACGGAAATGTCCCTGGACCGCCTCTCCCGCGAGATGCGCGAGTTCAAGGACGAGATGCGCTCGTTCAAGGACGAGATGCGCTCGTTCAAGGACGAGATGCGCTCGTTCAAGGACGAGATGGGCCAGTTCAAGAATGAGATGCTCGAGTTCAAGGACGAGATGGGCCAGTTCAAGAATGAGATGCTCGAGTTCAAGGACGAG
>CAYSZK010000066.1:0-8249 GCA_964435495.1 uncultured Verrucomicrobiales bacterium | reverse complement strand
ATGGGCGAGTTCAAGAACGAGATGCTCGAGTTCAAGGAGGAAAACCGCCGCGAACGCAACCGCATGAACAAGGCTTGGGGCGACCTCGCCAACAAACTTGGCACGATCGCCGAGGACATCGTCGCCCCCAACATCCGCCGCATGGCCGGGGCCGAGTTCGGTGTTGAGGCCTGGCAGGATTTCCTTGTCCGCCCGCAGAGACGCAGCCGCCGCGGCGCTCCCCGCATTGGCGAATACGACGTCGTTTGCGCGGGCGCCTCCCGGATCATCGTCGCCGAGACCAAATCCACGCCCTCCCCGGCCCATGTGCCCGAGTTCCTCGCCCACCTCGCAGAGTTCTGCGATTTCTTCCCCGAATACGAAGGGCGCGAGATCGTGGGTGTCTTTGCAAGCTGGTCCCTCGACGCGCGCATGTGCGAGGCCCTTTCGTTAGCCGGACTCTACGGCATCGCCATGGGCGAGGAGACCATGGATGTCGTCGCGCGCCCCGCCAAAGCCCCCTGACTTGGCAATGCGTTCACGCGCGGCTTTGGGTGCGGTCCGGCTTTGCATGCCTCTCCCATGAAGCCTTCCCCCCGCCTCGCCATCCTCCTGGTCACAGGCATCGCTCTGCTCGCGCGGGCCGCGGTCCTTGCCTGGCGCCCAGGAGATTGGGTCCACACCGACAGCCTGGCTTACCTGCAGCAGGCGCAAGCCATCCGCGCCGGCGGGTGGGCGGCCTTTTTCCCCAACGGCTATCCCCTTCTGCTCTCCCTGGTTCCCGGGTGGCCCGGCGACCCTGGGCATCTCTTTCTCGCGGCCGTTTTGCATATCGTCGTTGGCGCCGCCACCGCGCCGCTGGTCTTCGCGCTGGCCCTCAGGTTGACCGGCAGCCTGGTTGCCGCCTGGATCGCGGGCCTCGCCATGGCGCTCTTCCCCGAGCACGTTCATACGAGCCCCCTGCTCATGACCGACGTGCCAACGGGCGTCCTCCTAATCTTGGCCGCGTGGGCGGGCATCTCCCGGCGCCCGTTGGCCGCGGGCCTTGCCCTTGGCGCCGCCGCCACCTTCCGCTCGACGGTCGTCCCATTGGCCCTTCTCGCGCCATTCCTGCTGCTGCCCGCGGGCGAGCGGCGCGGCGCCGGGCGCCTGCTGGCCGGTTTCGCGCTGCCCGTGGCCATCGTGCTGATCCTGGGCTGGACCCGGACTGGGGCATGGACCCTGGGCGAAAACCTGCCCATGAACATCCTCCAAGGCCACCTTTCGCTGGGCTGGAACATCCGCCTGCCCAACTTGGCGGATGTCCATATGCCCACAGGCAAAGCCCTCGGCATCTACTTTCAGGGGCTTCTCGACAATCCCCTCTTCTTCCTCCGCCAACGCCTCGCCGCCCTCTCCGAAATCTGGGGCGTCCTCCCCGGCGACCCGTCCGCCCGCTCGCTGCCCGTCCGCCTGCTCATGAGCCTTCGCGCGCCCGTCCTCGTTCTCGCGCTTTTGGGCGCCTGGCGCGCCCGCGGCAATCGCGCCGTCCTCTGGTGCGCCGCGGCGGTGGCCTGGGTCACGCTCCTGCACGCCTGCCTCTACGGCTACCCGCGCTACGCGCTTCAGGCGCTGCCGCTTGCCCTCGCCCTTGCGTCCGCCGCGCCGCGCGGCCCAGGACCCACCCGCGGCATCGCCTTTGCATCGCGCCCGGAATCTGCTTAGCTAACCGATTCCATCATGAGCCATATCCAGCGCATCGCCGAGGAAGCCGGGCACGCCTTCCTTTCCAACGAGGAGATCAAGCGTTACTCCCGCCACCTCATCATGCCCGAGGTCACCATCGAGGGCCAAAAGAAGCTCAAGACCGCCCGCGTCCTCTGCATCGGCACCGGCGGCCTTGGCTCCCCGCTGCTCTCCTACCTCGCCGCCGCCGGCGTGGGCAAACTGGGCGTCGTCGATTTCGACCGCGTCGATTTTTCCAATCTCCAGCGCCAGATCATCCACGGCTCCGCCAGCATCGGCATGCCCAAGGTCGAGTCCGCCCGCCACCGCATCCACGAAATCAACCCCAACGTCGAGGTCGAAACCTACGAAACCGCCCTGCGCTCCGACAACGCCATGGACCTGTTCCGGGACTACGACGTGGTCGTCGATGGCACCGACAATTTTCCCACCCGCTACCTCACCAACGACGCCTGCGTGCTCCTTGGCAAACCCAATGTCTATGGCAGCATTTTCCGATTCGAAGGCCAGCTCACCGTCTTTTGGGGTGCCAAAGGCCCCTGCTACCGCTGCCTCTACCCCGAACCCCCGCCCCCGGGCCTCGTCCCGAGCTGCGCCGAAGGCGGCGTCCTCGGCGTCCTCCCAGGCGTCATCGGCGTGATGCAGGCCATCGAAACCATCAAACTCATCACCGGCATCGGCGATCTCATGATCGGGCGCCTCCTCCTCTTCGACGCGCTCAAGCTCAGGTTCCGCGAACTCAAACTCCGCAAAAACCCGGCCTGCCCCATCTGCGGCGAAAACCGCACCCTCCACGAATTGATCGACTACGAGCAGTTCTGCGGCATGCCCCTCTCGGAAGGCCCCGCGCCCGCCCACGCCAACGGCGTCCCCGAAATCACCGTCACCGAACTCCATCGCCGCCTCCGGCACGGCGAGGATTTCGTCCTCATCGACGTCCGCGACCCGCACGAACACCAAATCTGCCGCATCACCGGCGCACAGCTCATCCCCCTCGGCGAACTTCCCTCCCGCATCCACGAGCTCGACTCCGCGCGCGAGTTTGTTGTCCACTGCAAGAGCGGCATCCGCAGCGCCAAAGCCGTCAAACTCCTGCAGCAGGCCGGTTTCCGCAAGGTCGCCAACGTCAAAGGCGGCATCGAAGCCTGGAGCGACGAGATCGATCCCGCGGTGCCCAAGTACTAACCACGGGCGCGCCTGCCAATGAATCTCATTTCCCAAGGCATCTTTGTCGGGCGCTATTTCGGCATCGCCGTCCGCCTCCATTTCACGTTCCTCCTCTACGCCTTCTGGCGCATCCAGGAAATGAGCCAGCCCCCTTTCGGCCCGGCCTTCGGAATCGCGTACGTCGCCATTCTCTACCTCAGCGTGCTGCTCCACGAATTCGGCCACGCCCTCGCCGCGCGCTGGTGCGACGGGCAGGCGGACGAAATCCTGCTCTGGCCCCTCGGCGGCCTCGCCTTCTGCCTGCCGCCATTCAACGCCACCGCCCACCTCATCACCACGGCCGCCGGCCCCCTGGTCTCCCTCGCCCTCTGGCTCGCCAGCGCCGGCCTCCTCGCGCTGTTCGCCAACGCCGCCCCCGCCCTCGAACCCCTTCTCTGGGGCCTCGGCATCGCCGCCCAAATCAATCTCATGCTGCTCCTCTTCAATATGATCCCGGCCTTCCCCATGGACGGCGGGCGCCTCCTGCGGGACCTGCTTTGGCACTGGCTGGGCGCCCGGCGCGCCACGGAAATCGCCGTCTGGATCGGGCGCTTCGTCGCCCTCGCCGGGATGGTGTGGGCCTTCACCACCGGCAACACCTGGCTCGTCATCCTCGCCGCGTTCGTCCTCCTCGGTTCGCGCCACGAACCCGCTTTGATCACCGCCATGGAAGCCTCTGGACGCTACGAATTCAGCATCCGCGAACGCCTCGCCCGCGGCCGCCGCCAGCGCCAGTTCCGCGAGGCCATGCACTCCGCCGCCGCCACCGCCCAAAGCGCCTTCCACCGCTGCGCCGTCTGCCACCGCAGCGAGCAGGATGGCGACCTCGACTTCCGCACATATGAAGACGGCCGCGAATACTGCATCGAACATCTGCCCCGCAAATACTGACCAGAAACTGGGCCGGGCGACACCGCGCGGCAGTGGATATGGGCGATCCGGGAGGCGCGAGGAGGGCGCATCCCCGCGGTGGGCTGTACCTGACGGGCAACGCGGCGGATCGCCCAAAGCCGCGCCGCGTCCTCCGTCCTCCCTCAACCGCCTTGTCCGTCCCGCCCGTCAAGCGGCGGGACGCCGCTTCCACCAAACCATTCCCGGTTGAAAACCCGCCCATCCCGGCGCACCCTTCCTTCATGAGCGAGGCCGCCGCCATTCCGCTGTTGACGGAACAGGAGTACCTTCAGGGCGAGGACTTGGCCGCGGTCCGCCACGAATACCTCGGCGGCACCGTCCATGCCATGGCCGGCGGCACGCAGCGCCACAACCTGCTCGGCGCCCGCGTGGTCGCGTTTCTCACCTCCCACCTGCGCGGCGGCCCCTGCCGCCCGTTCGGCAGCGATATGCGCGTCCGCGTCGAGACCCCCCGCGACACGCGCTTCTATTATCCCGATGCCGTCGTCACCTGCGACCCGCGCGACACCGAACCGCTCTTCCTCCAGTTCCCCAAGCTCGTGGTTGAAATCCTCTCGCCATCCACGGAAGCCGCCGACTTGCGCGAAAAATGGTCCGCCTACCCCTCCCTCCCCACGCTCGAAGAGTACCTTGTGCTCGCCCAGGATTCGGCCCGTGCCATTCTCCACCGCCGCGCCGGTTCCTGGGCGCCCCAAACCTTCCTCTCCCCATCCGCAATCGTCCCGCTCGATTCCCTGGGGCTCCGCCTTCCGCTCGCGGATATCTACGAAGCCCTCGACATCCCCGGCCCCAACGGTTCCCTCTCTTGATACCGCCACCCTCCCTTTCCCCATGCCCATCCACCCCAAATCCCCATCGGCCCGCCTCAACCTGCTCGGCCGCCCCGTCAACGCCATACCGGCCTCGCCGGAGGATGCGCGCCTCGAGACTTTCCCCAGCCCCACCCGCGGCCCGTTCACGATCCGGTTTGAAACCGCCGACTTCACCTCGCTCTGCCCCGTGACCGGCCAGCCGGACTTCGCGCGGATCACCATCGAGTACATCCCCAACCGGCTCTGCGTCGAAAGCAAATCCCTCAAGTTCTATCTCGCCGCCTACCGCAATACCCGCGCCTTCAACGAAGCCGTCGTCAACCGCATCCTCGCCGACTTCGTCAAAGCCTGCGCCCCCCGCCATGCCACCGTCACCGGCGCCTTCGCCGCCCGCGGCGGGCTCGCCCTCACGGTCACCGCCCGCCACCCGGCCACGCCGCCATGAACCCCTCCGGCCACGCCGCCCCCGGCGCCCGGCGCCGCGTCGTCGTTCTCGTCTCCGGCGGCATGGACTCCGTCGCCGCCCTGTACGACGCCCACCGCGCCCACGAAGTCGTCCTCGGACTCTCCTTCGACTACGGCGCAAAACACAACGCCCGCGAAATTCCTTTTGCCCGGCGCCACTGCGAACAGCTCGGCGTCCCCCACCGCGTCCTCCCCCTCGGATTCATCCACGAACATTTCACTTCCGATCTCCTCGCCTCGGGCGGCCCGGTTCCGGAGGGACACTACGAGGACGCCACCATGCGCCGCACCGTGGTTCCGTTCCGCAACGGCATCATGCTCGCCGCCGCCGCCGGCCTCGCGGAGTGCGCGGGCGCCGATGCGGTCGTCATCGCCGCGCACGCCGGCGACCACGCCATCTATCCCGACTGCCGCGAACCCTTCCTCGAAGCCATGGCCGCCGCCATCCGCCTTGGCACCTACGCCGGCGTCGCCCTGCTGCGCCCCTTCGTCGCCCTCGACAAGACCGGCATTGCCCGCCGGGGCGCCGCCCTCGGCATCGACTTCGCCCAAACCTGGTCCTGTTACAAGGGCGGCCCAGTCCACTGCGGCCGCTGCGGCACCTGCGTCGAACGCCGCGAAGCCTTCCTCAACGCCGGCCTTCCCGATCCCACAACCTACCTGGACACCGGCCCCCTCCCACCCAAACCCGCCGCCTGACGCCATGCGCATCGCCGAGATTTTCCATTCCCTCCAGGGCGAAGGCGAGCTCGCCGGTGTCCCGTCCGTGTTTATTCGCACCTCCGGCTGCAATCTCCGCTGCCGCTGGTGCGACACGCCCTACGCCTCCTGGAATCCCGAAGGCGCCGATCTCGAACCCCAGGAAGCGGCCCGCCGCGCCCTCGCGTTTCCCGCCGCCCACGCCGTCCTCACCGGCGGCGAGCCCATGGCCGCCTCCGGCATCCACGAACTCGCCACCGCCCTCCGCGCCGCGGGCCGGCACATCACCGTCGAAACCGCCGGCACCCTTCCCCCCGGCGGCATCGCCTGCGACCTCGCCTCCATCAGCCCCAAGCTCGCCAACTCCACCCCCTCCGAAGCCGACGCCGGTCCCTGGCACGCCCGCCACGAATCCACGCGCCTGCAACCCGGCATCGTCCGCGAATGGATTCGGGCGTTCCCCTGCCAGTTGAAGTTCGTCGTCCAGGACCACGCCGACCTCGACGAAATCCGCGCGTTCCTCGACAGCCTCGCCGTCGCTTTCCCCCCCCATAAAGTCCTGCTCATGCCCGAAGGCCGGGACGAACCCACTCTCCAGGCCCGCGCCCCCTGGCTGGCGGAGCAATGCAAAGTCCTTGGCTTCCGCTACTGCGCCCGCCTCCAGATCGCCCTTTTCGGCAATACCCGCGGAACCTGACCGGTCCCGGGCCGCCCGTCCATGCCGCCGCCAAGCCGTTCCCGCGTGAAGACCGTTGCCAACTGCGCGCGGACCGCGCTCACGCGGCGGCCGCGGTCTTGACCGTGGAACATCCGATGTTCGGACTGGCCGGGTTCACATCGACCTTCCGGTCCCGCGGCGCCACGATCAAATCCATGTCCTCCATCGTGATGGCCCCGAGAAGCACCTGGTTGCCGATTACCAATGCGCCTCCCAAGCCAAACCGGTTCTTGAACCGAAGCTCCAGCGGACCCATGTAGGGCAGAACGCGCTTGGACCCATCCGCGATCGTCGCCTCCTTGCGGTCGTACTCCTCCAATTTCAGTTGGATCGCGACGTGCTCCGGTATGCAAGTATGAATCGCGCCAGTGTCGGCAAGCGCCTCAACCTCCACAGGCTCCAATTCCGGATGTTTTGGGTTTCGGAGCGACACCATGGCGAAACATAAACCCATCCGCTTCCCCCAGCAAGCGCCCCCCAGCTGCGGTTCAGCCGCGGCGTGCCACCTTCAGCCCATCGTTGTCCGCCCCGAGCACCCGGACCGCGCACGCCGTCCGCCCGGCCGCCTTTCGCATCGCCCGCCCCACGCGCGCCGCCAAAGCCGGGCCCCCGTCCACCACGCACATGATCGTCGATCCCGAACCGCTCAGAAATCCGCCCAGCGCCCCCGCCTTTTCCCCGGCCTCAACTACCGCGTCCAACATCGGCAGCAGCCGCTTCCGATAAGGCTGGTGCAGCCGGTCCGCAAACGCCCCGCGCAAGAGCCCGTACTGCCCCGACGCAAACGCCGCCGCCACCGCCGCCGCGCGCTGCCCGTTTGCCACCGCATCCGCAAAACCCACCGTTTTCGGCAATACCGCCCGCGCCTTTTCCGTCTCAATCTCAATCTCCGGAATCAACGCCACAAAACGAAGCCGCGGCCCCACCGCCACCCGAACCACGCTCTCTTCCGTGCATACCGTGAAGCCTCCCAGGAACGCCGGCGCCGCGTTATCCGGGTGCCCTTCCAGGTCCACCACCAAGTCCAGGCACTCGGCCATCGTCAAAGGCTCGCCCGCCAGCGCGTTCAACCCCGCCACCACTCCCGCCCGCACCGTGACGCTGCTTCCCAGCCCCCGCGACACCGGCACGTCCCCCGACACCCGCACCGCGTGCGCGAACGGCTTGCCCCCTCTCCCAAAAAACGCGCCCGCCGCCACCTCCACCATCCCGTGGCGCACCGCCCCCGGCAGCGCAGGGTCCCGGCTCACCGTCACCCGGTTGTACAACCGCAGCGCCACGCCCAGGCAGTCAAACCCCGGCCCCAAATTCGCCGACGTCGCCGGCACCCGCACCGTCACCGTTCTTGTCGCCATACCCGCTTTCTAGCCCCCAATCCCTCCGCGTCGAACCTGATTTCCGCGGCCTGCCAGCCTCCCCGTCACCGGCGCCAATCTGCTCGAAAAGCCGTTCCCTTCGGGTTATGTTTCCGGGATGGACGACGGCCTCCACACCAACCGTTTCGCTGAGGAGTTCCTTGCATGGAAGGATGGGCTTCGCCGCGAAGACGAGCGCCTCAAACGCGCCGTTCCCAGCCTGGCCCCGGCGCCCCTGCCGCCGCAATGGGACACCCCGGAACGGGTTCAAGCGTTGGAGGACCTTGAAAATCTTTACTCCTGACCACTATGCCAGGCTGCTCCGCGCCGCAAGGTGGATCGCCAACGCCGACAACCGGCGCGCCGCGCACAAGCACG
>CAYSZK010000065.1:3894-22179 GCA_964435495.1 uncultured Verrucomicrobiales bacterium | reverse complement strand
TGCGCCTCCATCCCCTTTTGCAGCCAGCCGCTGTCCTGCCACGGTTGCCGGAAGAAAACCCCGGAGTTCGTGTTCGGCGCTGTCTTCGCCTCCAGTTTCAATTCAAAGTTCGTGAAGATTCCCCCGCCCTCCGGTCCCATGTAAAATAGGTGGCTCACCGGTCCCTTCGCCACAATCGCGCCGTCCACCACCGCCCATGTCTCCGGGCTCTCGTTCGCCTTCCAGCCCTCGAGGCTTTTCCCGTCGAACAGCGGAATCCATCCTTCGCCGTCAGCCGCCACCGCCGCGCCGTGCGCCGCCAGCACCAGCACAACCGCCGCCAATGCCCGTCTTGATTTCATCCGCCCGCTCCTTTGCCTTGGTACCTTATTGCCCGCCGCCCGTGAGCGGCTCCGCCCAGACGCTCATGCCCAGGGAAACCTCCGCGCCCGGCGCCACCGTCACCGCCTCTTCAAGCCCCCGCAACGCCTCCACCGCGATCTGGGTCTGCCACTCCGGCTCGCCCGTCCGCCGCCCGTTCTCCGTGCGCACCGGACCCGAGTTCCAAACCACCGTCTGCGGGCTGCCGCGCTTTTCCACCACCAGCGTGCGGCCCCAGGCCGGGTCCTCAATGCGGCACATGTCCGCCGCCCCGCGCACCACGCGCGCAATGTGGCCCGGCACAAGCAACGGCCCTTCCTGCCGGAACCGCGGCGCCCCGGGCGCGCTGTTGTCCTGCGTCTCCCCGCCCTCCAACCCAAGGATGCGGATGCGCGTCACGTCCCCCACGCGAAAGTAACTATGGAAACAGTGCTCCAGCGTGAACGGCGCATCGCCCGTGTTGCGCGTGCGCAGCTCCAGGTCCAGCCGCTGGTTCAACGAAATCACCAGCTCCGCCGCAAACGCGTGCGGCCAAATCTCGCGCGTCTTCTCCGTGTCCCACAGCCCCAGCCGCACCCGGAGCATCTCGCCGCCCGGCGCCTCCACGCCGCACACTTCCCAATGCGAAAACCGGCCAAACCCGTGGAACGGCCCGTGCGGCGGTTCCTTGCGCACCATAAACCACGGCCAGCACAACGGTATGCCGCCCCAGCAATCCTTGCCTTCTTCCGGCGCGTACTGCCCCATCCACAGCACATCGTGGACCTGGTCCACCGGCAGGTACGAAAGGAGCTGCGCCCCGTACAGCGCCACTTCCGCCGTGGCATGGGCGGAGCGGAGCCGGGCGATCTCGGCGCCTTGGGCGTTGCGGGTGATCTCGAACTGGCCGTCGATCCCGGACCGGGCATGCCACTCCGTGGCCGGGACAGTTCCATGGGCGTTGGTCGGGATGGGCATGGGCAGGGGGGCTGGGGATGAAAACTCTCGCGGTTTCGCAGGCCTGCGCCGGGAACGTCTCCGGCGTCTGGCGCGCGTAAACTTCTCCCGCGAACCCTGCCCGTTGTCAAGGCTCGTCTTCTCCTGGTTCTTGTCCATTATTGTATCCTATACGCCTTCCCCCCGCAGGGGTTTCACCTCTGTTGCGGATGTGGCGGGGTCCAAAAACGGTGCGCGCGCGCCCAGGCCGCCCCCGCCCCTCCCGAAATTCCGTCACACAACTGTCACACAAATGCCACAATTCCGTCACATTCCTCCGCCAGCGTGCTCCGCCTCCGGGGGACCGAATCCTTGGAGGGCGCAATTGACATGCGGCGGCGGAAGGGAATAATCGCTCGAATGAACGAATCGGCGGGAAGGAACAGACGGATGCGGAGCAACGCGGCACTGGCGTGCCTCGCCATGGCTTTCGCCGGGGCGCCCCTCCATGCCGGTCCGCCCGCGCTGGACCCCGCCCTCCCCGAATACCAGGCCATCAGCGGCATCTCGGGGACGCTCAACTCCATCGGCTCGGACACGCTCAACAACCTGATGACGTTCTGGGCGGAGGGCTTCCAGAAGCTCTACCCCAACGTCCGCATCCAGATCGAAGGCAAGGGTTCCTCGACCGCGCCTCCCGCCCTTGTCGGGGGCACCGCCCAGCTTGGCCCGATGAGCCGCAAAATGAAGTCGGAGGAACTCAACGCGTTCCAGGAAAAGTTCGGATACCCGCCCACGGCCATCGGCGTCGCCATCGACGCCCTCGCCATCTACGTCCATAAGGACAACCCCATTTCCCACCTCTCCCTCCAGCAGGTGGACGCCATCTTTTCCGGCACCCGCAAACGCGGCGCCCCCGACAACATCGCGACCTGGGGCCAGCTCGGGCTCTCGGGGGACTGGGCCAACCGCCCTCTCAGTCTCTACGGCCGGAACAGCGCCTCCGGCACGTACGGTTTCTTCAAGGAGTTCGCCCTCAAGAACGGCGACTTCAAGCCCGCCACCAAGGAACAGCCCGGCTCGGCCTCGGTCGTGCAGGGCATCGAAAACGACCTCGGCGCCATCGGCTACAGCGGGATCGGCTACCGCACCGCCGGCGTCCGCGCCCTGCCCGTCGCCGACAAGGGCGATCCCATCGAGCCCGACTACGACAACGCGGCGAGCCTGAAATATCCCATCTCCCGGTTCCTCTACGTCTATATCAACCGCAACCCCGGCGCCCCCACCGACACGCTCGTCCGGGAGTTTGTCCGTTTTGTCTGTTCCAAGGAAGGCCAGCAGGCCGCCATTAAAGACGGATACTACCCCTTGACCGCCGCCCAGGCCGCGCGCTTCGAGAAAGCCGTCGAATGACCCCGCCTTGCCCACTCCCCCGCACCCCATGGCGCCCGGCATGAGCGATAACCCCGACACCCACGAGGCCGCCGAGGACGGCTCCCGTGCCGCGCGCATTTCCCGCGCGGTCGCCAAGTCCGTGCTTGTCGCCGACCGCACCGCGGACCTTTGCATCCGCCTCGGCGGGTTCCTCGTCATCGGCGCCGTCTTTGCGATCATTCTCTTCATCGGACGCGAAGCCCTGCCTCTCGTGGGCAAACCCTCCGCCACCCTTCTCGCCTCCCGCTCTTTCGATGGCGCCGGCGGCGGCCCCATGCTCGCCGGCATGGACGAATACGAGACCTTTGTGTACCGCCTGGAACCGGCCGCGGCCCGAATCGAAGTCCGCGACGCCGCGTTCTGGGCCGTCGCCCACACGCTTCCCATTCCCTCCCTGGCCGGCGCCGCCGTGACCGCCGCCTACCGCGCCCCGCGCCACGACTGGCTTTTCCTCGGCGCCGCCGACGGCCGCGTCGTCGTCGCCCAGCTCGTCTTTGCCGCCTCCTTCGACAACGCCGGACGCCGCACCCTCAAACCCCGCGTGGACGAAAAGATCGTCATCCCCGCCCCGGCCTCCGGAGCCGCCGTGGCCGCCGTCACCGGGCGCGAGCACAACGGCGTCATCCGCGTGGCGGCCGCCTACGCCGACGGCACGCTGGCCACGGCCAAATGGGAGGACCCTTTCGATCCGGTCATCGAACCCGTGGGCGGCGCCCTGGAAGGCGGCGTCACGGCGCTCGCGATGGATTACGAAGGGGACAAGCTCTTCGCCGCCACCAGCGCCGGGGCCCTCGCCCATTGGTACCTGGACGGGCGGGGCCGTGACACCCCGTACGCCGTGCTCCGGCCCGGCGGCACCCAGCGCCGGGTCACAGCCATGGAATTCCTCATCGGCGACGGCACGCTCATCCTTGGGTACTCGGACGGGGCGCTTGATTTGTGGTTCGGGATTCGCGAAGACAAACGGGACACGCTCAAGCAATTCCGGCGCATCCGCGCCTTTGACCCCCTCCCCGGCCCCGTCACCCACATTACGTCCTCCCCCCACAACCGCGGATTCCTTGCCGCCTCCGAAGACGGATCGGTGCACATGGCCTACGGCACCACCGGCCTTACGAATCTCAAAATCAGCGGCCCCAAATCGCCCGTCGCCGTCGTTCTCGGCCCCAAGCTCACCCGCGTCCTTTCCGCCGGAGCCGGCGGCGCCGCGCGGCTCTGGTCCATCCAAAATCCCCACCCGGAAGTCACCTGGGGCACGCTCTTCGGCAAGGTCCACTACGAAGGCTACGACCGGCCCGAATATCGCTGGCAATCCTCCAGCGGGTCCGACGCGTTCGAGCCCAAACTCAGCCTCACGCCGCTCATCCTCGGCACGTTCAAGGGCGCCTTCTACGGCCTGCTCTTCGCCGTTCCCGTCGCCGTCTGCGCCGCGCTTTACACCTCCCAGTTCATGCATTACCGCCTGCGGTCCATCGTCAAGCCAACGGTGGAAATCATGGCCGCCATGCCCTCCGTCGTCGTCGGGTTCCTGGCCGGCCTCTGGCTCGCGCCCATCCTGGAACGCCTCTCGGTCTCCGTGATGCTCATGATTCCCGTCATCCCGCTCACGGTGTTCGCCGCCTTCTGCGGCTGGAACAGCCTGCCCACCGCGGTCCGCCGCCGTTTTTCCCAGGTCTCCGAGCTCGCGCTCATCGGCGGCGCCGTCGTCGCGGGCTTCGGCGTCTGCCGCCTCCTCGGCCCCGCCGTCGAGGGCGCGTTCTTCAAGGGCGACCTGAAGCAATGGGTCTTCGACGTCTTCCGCGATCCGTTCGAGCAGCGCAACTGCATTGTCATCGGCCTGGCCATGGGCTTCGCCGTCATCCCGATCATCTTCACCATCTCCGAGGACGCCCTCTCCAATGTCCCCCGCCATTTCGTCTCCGGCTCCTTCGCCCTCGGCGCCAGCCGCTGGCAGACCGCCACCCGCGTCATCCTTCCCACCGCGAGCCCGGGCATTTTTTCCGCCGCCATGATCGGGTTTGGCCGCGCCGTGGGCGAAACCATGATCGTCCTCATGGCCACCGGCAACACCCCGATCATGAGCTTCAGCCCCTTCAACGGCATGCGCACGCTCTCCGCCAACATCGCCGTCGAAATCCCCGAAGCCCCCGTCGCCTCCACCCACTACCGCGTCCTCTTCGTCTCCGCCGTCCTCCTTTTCCTCCTCACCTTCACCGTCAACACCGCCGCCGAAATCATTCGCCAGCGCCTCCGCCGCAAGTTCGAGGCCGTCTGACCCCGCGCCCATGAGCCAGCCCGCCCTCCAGTCCGGTTCGCCCGACGGCACGCTCGCCACGCGCCTCCGCCGCGGCGACCACCTCATCTGGCTCACCGGCGCCGCCCTCGCCCTATGCCTGCTCATGATCGCCGGCCTCCTCCTCCTCGTCGCCGCGCGCGGTCTTGGCATCTTCTGGGCGCATCCCGTGGTCCGCGTCGCCACGCCCGGCGGCGCCCCGCTCGCCGGCGTCGTCATGGAATCCGAAAAGTTCCGGGCCCAGGGTGGCGCCCGTGCTGTCCGCTCCCTTTTCAAGGTCGGCAACCGCGATATCTACGGTTTCGACTTCAAATGGCTCGACCACGCCGGCCTTACGGGCTGGGAAAAGCCGGCGGACATCGCCGTCGTCGAGCGGCGCGAGTACGGCGATTTCATCGGCTTCCTCCAGCGCGTCGAAACCAACGGCCGCACCATCGCCGAAGGCCCCGGCGCCTGGGCCGCCTTCCGCGAGAATCTTCCCGCCGCCCGCGCCCTTTACCGCCGCATCGCCAGGATCAAGCGCCACGACATTGGCCTGGCCAACGACCGCATCCGCGCCGCCGAATTCCGCATCGCCGGGGCGCGCCGCCGCCACGCCGGCGACCCCGCCAGGCTCCAGCGCGCCGTCGCCCGCGAGGAAACCGTCATCGCCCGCGAAAAGGAACGGTTCGCCGCGCTCTCGACCGAAGTCGCCCGCCTGCAAAAAGAGTCGGATGCCACGGCCGCGGTCTTCCTCACCGCCGACGGCAAGGAAAAGCGCATCCCCGAAGCCATGGTCGCCCGCGCCTGGCGCCCCAATTCCATGGGCCCCATCGCCAAGGTTCTGCTCTACCTTTCCAAGGCTTTCGAGTTCGTCACCGGCGAACCCCGCGAGGCCAACACCGAAGGCGGCGTCTTCCCCGCCATCTTCGGCACGGTCCTGATGACGCTCATCATGTGCGTCGTCGTGACGCCCTTTGGCGTCCTCGCCGCCTTCTACCTGCGCGAATACGCCAAACAGGGGTTCCTCGTCCGCGCCGTCCGCATCGCCGTCAACAATCTCGCCGGTGTGCCCTCCATCGTCTTCGGCATGTTCGGGCTGGGTTTCTTCGTCTATTTCGTCGGCGGCGCCATCGACCAATGGTTCTTCGCCGACCAGCTTCCCAACCCCACCTTCGGCACCGGCGGCATCCTCTGGGCCTCCCTCACCCTCGCCATCCTCACCGTCCCCGTCGTCATCGTCGCCACCGAGGAATCCATCGCCGCCGTCCCCCGCGGCATGCGCGAGGGTTCCCTGGCCCTGGGCGCCTCCAAATTCCAAACGGTCTGCCAAATCGTCCTCCCCGCCTCCATCCCCGGCATCCTCACAGGCGTCATCCTGGCGATGGCCCGGGGCGCCGGCGAGGTCGCGCCCCTGATGATCACCGGCGTCGTCAAACTCGCCCCGCGCCTCGCCCTCGACGGCCAGTTCCCTTTTCTCCACGCCGACCGCAAGTTCATGCACCTTGGCTTCCATATCTACGACACCGGCTTCCAATCCCCCAATATCGAGGCCGCCAAGCCCATGGTTTTCGCCACGACCCTGCTCTTGCTCGCCGTCGTCGTCGGCCTTAACATCGCGGCCATCCGCCTGCGCGACCGCCTTCGGCGCCGCTACCAGACCGGCGCCTTTGCCTGACCTTGCCCTTGCCCCCCAACCGCCAACCCTGAACCCCCCATGACCGCCATGACCCAGCCCTTCCCGGACAAAACCGCCCACGCCGGCCTGCCCGCCAACACCGGGGAGGCGCCGTTCCTTCCCTATATCACCGTCCAGGACGTCAGCCTTTTCTACGGCGCCAACAAGGCCCTCCACACCATCTCCATGACCATGCCGCAGCGGCAGGTCACCGCCCTCATCGGCCCCTCCGGCTGCGGCAAAAGCACCCTCCTCCGCTGCCTCAACCGCATGAACGACCTCATCGACGGCGTCCGCATCGAAGGCCGCATCCTCCTCGACGACATCGATGTCAACGACCCGCACACCGACGTCATCGCCCTGCGCAAGCGCGTTGGCATGGTCTTCCAAAAATCCAATCCCTTCCCCAAGTCCATCTACGAAAACGTCGCCTACGGCCTCCGCATCGCCGGCGTCAACCAAAAGGCCGTCCTCGACGAGGTCGTCGAATCCTCCCTCCGCGCCGCCGCCCTCTGGGACGAGGTCAAAGACCGGCTCCAGGACAGCGCCACCAGCCTGTCCGGCGGCCAGCAGCAGCGCCTCTGCATCGCCCGCGCCATCGCCATCGAGCCCGATGTCCTCCTCATGGACGAACCCTGCTCCGCCTTGGACCCCATCGCCACCGCCAAGGTCGAGGAGCTCATCCACGAACTCAAGAGGCGTTACACCATCGTCATCGTCACCCACAACATGCAGCAGGCCGGGCGCTGCTCCGATTACACCGCCTTCTTCTACCTCGGCCGCCTCATCGAGTTCGACGCCACGGAACGCATCTTTACCAACCCCTCCGTCAAACAAACCGAGGACTACATCACCGGCCGCTTCGGGTGATCCCCCGCCCGTCCCCCGCCACCCGCGGCACCCGGCGCCCGATCCCCGTCAGAATCTCGTAGGATATCGTGCCCGCGCGCTCCGCCAGTTCCTCCACCGGCGCCCCCTCCCCCACCAGCGTGGCCGCCTCCCCGGCCTCCACCCCTCCGGCCCGCGTCGCGTCCACCAGAATCTGGTCCATCGTCACACGCCCCACCACCGGACACCGCCGCCCGCGCAGCACCACCACGCCACAGTTCGACAACACCCGCGGATACCCGTCCGCGTACCCGGCCGCCACCACCGCCACTCGCATCCGCCGCTTCGCCCGGAATGCCGCCCCGTAACTCAGCGTCCGCCCCGCCCCCACCGTCCGCGCCAGCACCACCGCCGCCTTCCACGCCAGCACCGGACGCAGCCGCCTCCGCCACGCCGCCAGCGGCGCCGAACCGTACAACGCGATCCCCGGCCGGATCATGTCCCCGTGGGTCTCGGGAAACCCCAGCGCCCCGGCGCTGTTGGCCGCGTGAACGAGCACCCCGCCCCGCCCCGCCAGCGCCGGCCCGCACGCAAACACCGCCGCCAAAAACCGCCGCCATTGCTCCCGGTTGAACGCCGGGTCCGTGTCCGCGCACGCAAAATGGGTCATCAACCCTTCCACCCGCACGCCGCGCGTTCCCGCCGCCGCGCGCGCGAGCGCCGCCGCCTGCTCATGCCACACGCCCAGCCGCCCCATGCCCGTGTCAAACTTCAAATGCGCCCGCGCCGTCCGCCCCGTCTTCCGCGCCGCCGCCGCGGCCCATCCCAGCTCCCCGGCGTCCGAAACCACCGCCGCGAATCCGCGCCGGACCACCTCCTCCCACTCTTCCCGCAGGCACGCCCCAAGAATCAGCACCGGCGTTTTCACGCCAAGCCGCCGGAGATCGATCCCCTCCGCCGCGCTCGCGACGCCGAACATCGCGGCGCCGGCCTTCGCCAGCTCCGGGGCCACCAGCCCAAGCCCATGCCCGTACGCGTCCGCCTTCACCGCCGGCATGATCCCCACCCCAGGCCCCGCAAGGCCGCGGAACACGCCAAAATTGTGGCGCAACGCGCCAAGATCAATCTCCACCCAGCTCCGCAAACCCCCCGTTCCTTTCGCCCGAGTCACATTCCCCCTCTACATCGTTCCGCCTTTGCCGTCATCGCCAATCCCACACTTTACCACCTGGGCCGGGACGGAGCTTCCGGCACCACCCCACGCAAATAGATCGGTTCCAGGTCCGCGTCCCCCTCGGGACGCGCCCGCAACCGCGCCTCCGCAAGCTCCGCCAACGCCGCCGCGCCCGGCCACGCCCGCGCCGGCACGCCGTCCATCGCCTCCGCGCTCACCGCCAAAGTCAACCCCGCCGCCTCCGCGGCCACCCGCTCCATCGGAAGGGTCTCCGGACCGCGCACCCGCCGCCCAAACTCGAAAACCGCCAGGTACGCCTCCCCGCGCCGCGCGTCGGCGAACACGCCCAGCCGCGCCTCGGCGCGCCGTTCATGTCCCACGGCGTCCGCGCTGCAAATGCCCGCCAGACGGCAACCCGTCACCGCCCGGATTCCCAGCGCCGCGGCGATGGCCGCGCGCACGCCGGAAAAACTTCCCGGCCCCAGCCCCACCGCCACGGCCGCCACGCCTTGCCACAAATCCCGGTGGGCCGCCAGCGCCTCCGCCAGCTTCCCCGACCCGCGTGCCGCCTCCCATTCCACCCGCGCCAACACGCGCCCGGCGTCCGGGTCCCGAACGCACAACGACCCCCGGACCGTGGATGCCTCAATCGCCAGGATCATCGCCACGCCAGCCGGCGCTACTCCACATACGGCGCCAGCGCCTCCGGCAACCGGATGCTCCCGTCCGCCCGCTGGCCCGTCTCCATCAGCGCCACCACCAGCCGCGCCAGGGCCGTGCCCGACCCGTTGAGGGTGTGGCAGAGATGGTTCTTTCCGTCGGCCGCCTTGAAGCGGAGATTCATGCGGCGGGCTTGGAAATCCTCGAAGTTGCTGCACGACGACACCTCCAGGTAGCGCCCCTCGCCCGGCGCCCAGACCTCCAGGTCGTAGCATTTGGCCGCGCCAAACCCCATGTCGCCCGCGCACAGCAGCACCGTCCGGTAATGCAGCCCCAGCAGTTCCAGGACCCGCTCCGCGTGCCCGCGCAATTTTTCCAGCTCATCGTAGGACGCCTCCGGTTTCGTGATGCGGACCAGCTCCACCTTGTCAAACTGGTGCAGACGGATCAGCCCGCGCGTTTCCTTGCCGTAACTCCCCGCCTCCCGCCGGAAACAGGGCGTGTAGGCCGCGTAGGCCACCGGCAGCTCCGCCTCCTTCAATATCTGGTCCCGGTGCAGGTTTGTCACCGGCACCTCCGCGGTGGGCGCCAGAAACAGCGGCTCGCCGTTCACGCCGTACATGTCCTCCTCGAACTTCGGCAGCTGGCCGGTGCCCACCATGCAATCCCGCAACACCAGAAACGGCGGGCTGACCTCCGTGTACCCGTGCTCCCGCGTGTGCAAATCCAGCAGGAACCGGAGCAACCCCCGCTCCAACCGCGCCCCCCAGCCGCGATAGACCACAAACCCGCTCCCCGACACCCGCCGTCCCGCCTCAAAATCCAACGCGCCCAAGGCCTCCCCAAGTTGGATATGGTCCTTCGGCGGAAACGGAAACTCCGGCTTTTCGCCCCAGACTTTCACCACCTGGTTCTCTTCCGCCGACTGCCCCGCGGGCACCGACGCGTGCGGGGGATTGGGAACGAACAGCACCAGGCGGTTCACCTCCGCCTCCATCTCGCGGCATCCGCCCTCCAGCGCCTCCAGTTCGGCGCCCACCTCTTTCATCCGCGCCATCAGCTCCGCGGCGTCCTGCCCCTTCGCCTTGCGCTGGCCGACTTCCTTGGAAACCTTGTTCCGTTCCGCTTTCAGCGCTTCCACGCGCTGCAACGCTTCGCGCCAGCGCTTGTCCGCCGCAACCACGCCGTCCACCCGCGCCGCCGCGTCGCCGCCGCGCAACGCCAGCCGCGCCTTCAGCCCCGCCGCGTCCTCCCGTGCCTTTTTAATGTCCAGCATCCCCCGCCTTTAGGCAGCCCACCCCCCAATGTCGAACCGGGATTTGGCCCGCGGCCTCGCGCGTCCGCGGCGCGGACCGCCGGAGCTCAGGCCTCTTTCAATTTCCGGAACACGCGCGCGTAAGGTTTCGCGACGCGCCCGTCCTTGGTCAGAATTCCCGCGCGCACAAGCGATTGCCTGCACTCATCGGGCGTCATGCGGCCAAGCCTGCGCTCCACCTGGCTCCACACCGCCTCAATGCCGTTCGCGTGATGCAGCATTTTGAACCCGTTTTCCACACTCGGAAGATGGCAGGAAAAAACCCAGAATGCAATCCGGATCGCGAACGGCGATTTGGATATGCGATCGATGGCGGATGTCTGACCCTTCGAATACGGGCTCCCCCTCCTGAAAGACCCCGCGGACAGAGTGGAACTTGATCTTCCATGCCGATTCCACCTCGGAAATCGTCCAGTTGAGAACGGCGCAATCCCTTCGCCGCAGCAAGCGGTCGGAATCCGCAGGGGACGATGGCTCATTGCGGGGCATCAAGGTGCCCGTTCGTTCCATCGTCCGGCAAAACCCAGGAAACGCCCGCCTCAGGATGTTGGTGAACCGGACATCGAGCAAGTCGAAGCACTGTCCCAAATGCAAAATGGCGCCCAACACCGCGGGCTTGTCCAAACGGCCGCGCTCGACGCGTGCCTCCGCCCATTCAAGCGCACGCGCTGGTCCATGCTCCCAAAAGTATATGCCGTGCCCCAGCCAGTCGTAGTCGTTGCGGCTCGCCGACATCGCCGAACCACCCGTAATCACCCGGTCCCGAACCCGGCTGTCGCAGCCGTGGTAGGCCACAACCAGGCGCTGGTAATCCAAGACACGCACTTTCAGCCCCCGCCCTCATTTCCACCGGAACACCGCCGTCAGCATCGCGTCCGGTTCCTCGCGCAACCGCCGGTACACCTCCGGCGCTTCCTCCACCCGGAACGGTTCCCCGATCATCGCGCGCACGGGCAATTTCCCCCGCCGGATCAGCTCCAGGCTCGCCTTCAAGTCGAACAGCGTCTGGTCCCGAGGCAACAGGATGCTCATCTCCCGGAAAAATGCCTCGTGATAATCCAGCGCGAAATCCCCGGGATACGAACCCTGGATCAACAGCCGCGGACGATCCCGCAAGACCACCCCCCACGCCGGCACGCGCGCCAGCCGCGCCGCCCCGCGCAGCACGCCCGCCGATCCCGTCGAGTCCACCACCACGTCCGCCCCCTCCGGAAAATACCGCCGCACCGCCGCGTCCATGTCCCCCTCCGGGCGGCACGCCTCCAACCCGAGCTTGCGCGCCCGCTCCACACGCGCGCCCGAAAGATCGAACGCCACCACGCGCGCCCCGGACACGTGATGGAACCATGCCGACAGCAACCCGATCACACCCAGACCGATCACCACCACATCCTCGTCCGGCCGCGGGTTGGACATCCGCATGCCGTGGTACGAAATCGCCGCCAGCCGCGCCATCGAAGCCTCCCCCGGTTCCACGCCCTCCGGCACCTCCGCAAAATCCGACGCCGCCCGGACCACATGGCTGCAATGCGCCCCCCACTTCAATCCCACGCTCGCCTTCTGCGTGCCCCCCGCCATGATCGGCGTGCCCTCCGCCACGCCCGCGCCCGGACCCGCCGCGATCACCCGCCCCACATTCGCGTACCCTGGAATGAACGGGAACCCCGTCCCCTCCTGTTTGCCCGAGAGGCACCGCAGCTCGGTGCCCGGACTGACCGCCGTGAACAGCGTTTCGCACAGAATCTCCCCGGGACCCGGGGCCGGAATCTCGATTTCTTGAATCCCCACCCGCCCAACATCCTCAAACACTATGGCCTTGGCTTTCATGAACCGGCAAGCCTTCGCTTTTCCCCGCCGCGGGCAAGCAAAATCATCCGGGAAAACCGCACGCACCCCGCTTCCCCTCGCGCCGCTTTGGCCTATCTTGCGGGCGTGAGATCAGTGAAACCCGAATTGCTGGCGCCCGCGGGAGACCGCGACTGCCTGCGCGCGGCCGCGGCCAACGGCGCCGACGCCATCTATCTTGGCCTCCCCGCGTTCAACGCGCGGATGCGCGCCGACAACTTCACTTTTGAAGGCCTGCCAGAGACCGTGCGGTACGCCCACGACCGCGGGATGCGGGTCTATGTCACTTTGAACACCCTGGTCTTCACGCGGGAACTGGAACGCGCCGCCGCGATGATCGCCGCGTGCCACGCCGCAGAGGTGGACGCCCTTATCGTCCAGGACCTCGGCGTGGTCCGCCTGGCCCGGACGCTCGCGCCCGAAATGGAGGTGCACGCTTCCACGCAAATGACGGTGACGTCGCCGGAAGGCGCGGCGTTCGCCGGGCGCCTTGGCGTGTCGCGGGTCGTCCTCGCGCGGGAGCTGTCGCTTCGGGAGATGGAACGGTTCGGCCACGGGGAAACGCCGGGCCTGGAAGTGTTCGTCCACGGCGCCCTGTGCGTGGCCTACTCCGGCCAATGCCTCACCAGCGAGGCGCTCGGGCAACGCTCCGCCAACCGCGGCGAGTGCGCCCAGGCCTGCCGGTTGCCCTACGAATTGATCGTGGACGGCCAACCCGTGGACCTCGGCGACAGGCGGTACCTGCTGTCCCCCCAAGACCTCGCCGCGGTGGCGGAAGTGCCCGAGCTGATCCGGGTGGGCGTCGCCTCCTTCAAAATCGAAGGCCGCCTGAAGTCGCCGGAATACGTGGCCGCCATTTGCCAGGTGTACCGCCGCGCCATCGACGCCGCGTGGGCCGCGCGGCAGGCGGGCCGCCCGGCGCCGGACACCACGCCCGACCCCGGCGGCCAATACCAAATGGAAATGGCCTTCTCGCGCGGGCTGTTTTCCGGCTGGCTCCACGGCGTCAACCACCAGCGCCTTGTGCATGGGCGCTTCGGGAAAAAACGCGGGGCGTTCGTCGGGCGGGTGGCCCGTTCGGGACCGGACCATGTCGCCGTGGCGATGGAAACAGCGGTGGCGCCAGGCGACGGCGTGGTTTTTGACACAGGAGGCGACACGGACAAGGAACAGGGCGGGCGCGTGTTCGAGGTGCGCGGGGACCGGCTGTTCTTCGAGCGGGGGCGCATCCGGTTCGGCGAAATCCGGCCCGGAGACCGTGTCTGGAAGACCAGCGACCCGCGGTTGGACCGGGCCCTGCGGAAAAGTTTCGACCGCGACCCGCCGCCACGGGCGCGGACGGCGGACATGGCCGCTTCGGGCCGCGCTGGAGCTTGCCTCGAAGTGGCGGCGCGCAGCGGCGGGCGGAGCGCAACGGCCCGGTCGGCGATGGCGCTGGCGCCGGCCGCAAACCGGCCTCTGACGGCGGAGGTGCTGGAACGGCAGTTGGGGCGGCTGGGGGGAACCGGATTCGTCCTCGGAAAGCTTCACGCGGATTTGCCCGAGGCCGTCATGCTGCCGTTGAGCGAGCTGAACCGGATGCGCAGGGAGCTTGTCGCGAAGCTGGCCGGGCATCCGGACCCAGCGCCAAACGCCGAAAGCCCGCCCCGGCGTGATGGCGCACCCGCGCCCGCGGCATCCGGCGGCGGCCCGCTTGCACCCCCGCGCCCACGCGTGGAAATGCGGGAACCGGCGGCGGCGGTGCGCGCGTTGCTGCCGGAGCCGGGACCGCGGGAGGCCGGGCCGCCGGTGCTGCATGTGTTGTGCCGGACGCTGGAGCAGATCGAGACCGCGCTGGAGCTGGGCTGCGAATCTTTGTATGCGGATTTCGAGGACATCCGCCGTTACAAGGACGCGGTCGCCCGGGTCCGCGCCCGAGGCGGCGCGCGGATTTTCCTGGCGACACCGCGAATCCAGAAGTCCGGGGAACAAGGCTTTTTCAAGCTGATTGAAAACGCGGGGCCGGACGGGGTGCTGGTGCGGAATCTGGGGGGGATCGAAGCGTTCCGGGAATCGGCGCCGCCGAAGATCGGGGACTTTTCGTTAAACTGCGCCAACCCGCTGGCGGCGGGCATCCTCTTGGGCGCGGGCTTGGAGCGGGTGACAGCCTCCTGCGACCTGAACGCGGAGCAACTGGCGGATTTGCTTGAGGGAACTCCGGCGGGGCGCGTGGAGATTATTTTGCACCAGCATCTGCCGATGTTTCACATGGAGCATTGCGTGTACGCGGCGTTTTTGTCGGACGGCACGGACCACACCAACTGCGGGCGGCCCTGCGACCGGCACGACGTGCGGCTGCGGGACCGGGTGGGCATGGAGCATCCGCTGCGGGCGGACGTGGGATGCCGGAACACCCTGTTCCACGCGCGCGCGCAGAGCGGCGCGGGGTTTTTCCGGGAATTCCGTGCCGCCGGCGCAGCCCATTTCCGGGTGGAACTGCTCGATGAAAAAGGGGACGTGGCGCGCGGCATTGTTTCGGGCTACCGCGATTTGTTGGACGGGCGGGTGGAGGCGAAGGCGCTGCTGG
The DNA here is from genome assembly GCA_964435495.1 of uncultured Verrucomicrobiales bacterium. Taxonomy (GTDB): domain Bacteria; phylum Verrucomicrobiota; class Verrucomicrobiia; order JADLBR01; family JAIBCM01; genus CAYSZK01. The sequence continues at coordinate 7,132 of CAYSZK010000065.1, read as the reverse complement.
CGGCGATCCGGGCGGTGGACCAGCTGGGCGTCACCAGCGGGACGCTGACGGTGCTGGGAACCTGAACCACGACCAAGTGCGCCGCCTGTAACAGCCGGACAGCCGGTCATGCCTCCGGCGGAGCGCCAGGCGCGCCCGCTTCAGAATCGTCGTCGTCCTCGATTTCGCGCCGGATTTCGCGGGAAACCATTGGACGAAAGAACCCGTAGAGCAGGTACCCGGTGAAAAGAACCGCAAAGCTCCAGCGCGCGTGGGTGATGATGACGAAGGCGAGGAGGATTGCCACGATGAACTTCCGCACGGACCATTGCGTGCGCCAGTCGATGGCCTTGAAACTGGGGTACTTCACCTTGCTGAACATCATGAACGACAGAAACACCATCAGGAACGGAAGGCCGTACCGCCACGCCCCGATTTGCTTCTCCGCTTCGTACAGCGACAACATGAAAAGCGTGAGGGAGGCGATGACCCCGGCGGCGGCGGGAATGGGGAAGCCGGTGAACTCTTTCTGGGCCGCGTGCGTGTCCTGGGCGGCAAGGCAGTTGAACCGAGCAAGGCGCAGCGCGCCGCACAACAGGTAGAAGAACGCGATCAACCATCCAAACTCCTCGAATTCCGCGAGCACAATCTTGTACACCAGGAGCGCCGGGGCCAGGCCGAACGACACCACGTCGGCCAGCGAGTCAAATTCACGCCCGAAGGGGCTGTCGTGCCCCCCCAACCGGGCCAGGCGCCCGTCCAGCATGTCGAACACGAAGGCGCCAATGATGAAGTAAAGGCTCAGGGTGTAGCGTTCCTGCCAGCGCTCGTCGAACGCCGCCTGTTGCAGGGTGCCCGCGATGATCTGGAGCACGGCCATGAACCCGCAAAACAGGTTCCCCGCCGTCATGAGGTTCGGCAACAGGTAAACGCGCGGGTAACCGTCTTCCGGTTGGGGTTTCATGGTCTTTGCACAGATGCCGGGGCGGCGGCGCCAGCGGGCCAGCGGCCAACGGGCGTCTCGCCGCCGCGGACGCGGTCGCCAAGCTTTACCAGGATTTGGGTTCCCTCAGGCAGGTGGAGGTCGGTGCGCGACCCGAACCGGATCATCCCGATCCGCTCGCCGCGGGCGACGGTTTCGCCTTCCCGTTTCCAGGCGACGATCCGCCGCGCGATGAGCCCGGCAATCTGGCGCACGCGCACCGGGCCGCCAGGCGACTCCATCAGCCAGAGACGGTTCTCATTGCGGAGGGCGGAGTCCGGATTCCGGGCGTCAAGAAACGCCCCGGCGGCGTGGGCCGAGCCAGTGATCACCCCGCCGCACGGAGCGCGGTTGATGTGGACGTCGAAGACAGACAAGAAGATGGAGATGCGCGGCCCGGCGCCGCCACCGGCGGGGATGGGAACAGCCTCCTCGACCGCATCCACGCGGCCATCCGCGGGGGCGACGATCAGGCCGGGATCGGGCGGCGGGACGCGTTCCGGGTCGCGGAAGAACGAAGCCACGGCCACGCCCAGGAGTGCCACGACGCCGGCAGCCGGAAACGCCCGCGCGGCCAAAGCCCACGCCAAAAGGAGGAGAATCGGCGCCAACACCCATTTGGCTTCCAGCAACGCCCGGAACGTCATCCCACCACTATGGCCGGGGCGCGGCGCGAAGGGGAGGCGAAAATTGCCGGGTCCGAAAAGCATTGTATCCTCGTGTCCCGGATTCCATAGTACGCGGAACCGAACCAAAGGACCGACCATGACCCACAAGACCCTCTTCACCCTCGCCGCGGCCCTCGCGCTTCCCGCCCTGGCCGCGCGCGCCCAGGAAACCATCGAGCTCAAGACCGAAATTCCGCCGCTGGTCCTCGCCGGCACCCCGGTGCCCGTCAAAGTGGACAAGATGGCGCCGGAGCTGGTGAAACCGCCTGTGCTCAAGGTTCCCGCCGGCACGGAGAACCTCGCCAAAGGCAAACCCGTCACCAGCAGCGACAGCATGGTCATCATCGGCGATGTCGCGATGGTCACCGATGGCGACAAGGAGGGCGGCGAAGGCTCCTACGTCGAGCTGGCCCCCGGCGCGCAATGGGTCCAGATTGATCTGGGCAAGGAATCCGAAATCCACGCCATCTGGCTCTGGCATTACCACTCCCAGAAGCGCGCCTACCACGACGTGATCATCCAGGTCGCCGCCGACCCCGATTTCACGCAGGGCGTCGCCACCGTTTTCAACAACGACTACGACAACAGCTCCGGCATGGGCGCCGGCAAGGACCAGCCCTACCTGGAGAACAACATCGGCAAACCCATTCCCGTCCCCGGCGCCAAGGGCCGCTACGTCCGCCTCCATTCCAAAGGCAACACTTCCAACAACCTCAACCATTACATCGAAGTGGAAGTGTTCGGGAAATAGGGTTTCCCGCCCCCCATGCGAGGCCGGGCCGCCAGCTCCGAGGCCAGCCTTCCACCATGTTCCCCCGCCCTCTCCAGCCTTCGCCCGCGAAGGCGCCCTCGAGCCCGCGGACGGCGCACGCCCCATCCCCAGGGTTCACCCCCCCCGCCGCACGACCAACCCACACACCACCGCAGGGCCATGCACAACCTCCGGGGCTGGGCTGACGCCGCCCTTGCCGCCGCTGTGCTGGCCGCGGCATGCATTCGCCTGGCGGACCTTGGCGCCATGCCGGTTCATGCCGACGAGTCCACCAACGCCTACCTTCTGGACGCCGCCCTCCGCACCGGCGGCGCGCCGTTCAACCCCCGCCATCATCACGGCCCGCTGCTCCTGGACCTCGGCCGGATCGCCGCCGCGTGCGCCGGCCAACATCGTTTCGCCGAATTCCAGATCGAACCGCTGCGCCTCCTCTCCGCGCTCGCCGGCGCCGCCACCGTCGCCGCAATGGTTCTCTTCCGGCGGTGGCTTGGCGCTCCGGGCGCCGCCTGTGCCGCCTGGCTGATCGCCCTGTCCCCGCTTCTGGCCTTCTACAGCCGCGTCTTCATCCACGAAACCACCCTCGGCTTGTTGAGCCTCCTGGGTTTCCTGGCCGGCGCCAGGTTCCTGGAAACGCGCGCCGTTCGCTGGGCGCTGGCCCTCGGACTCAGCCTCGGGCTCATGTTCGCCGCCAAGGCCACCTTCCTGCTCACCGCCGTCTCGTGGACCCTCGCCGCAGCCATTGCCGCCATGGAAGCCCGCGGCCCCCGCGGCCCCGCCGCGCTCCTCCGCCTGTTCAAGGAGTGTCTCCCTGGTTTCGCCGCCGCCGCGATGGCCTTC
>CAYSZK010000065.1:0-3884 GCA_964435495.1 uncultured Verrucomicrobiales bacterium | reverse complement strand
CCCCCCCCCGCCCCCCCCCCCCCGCTTCTCTACTCCGATTTCGGACGCCAGCCCGCCGCCATCCTTGACGCCGTCCGCAGCTACTGGACCTACGAAACCGACCCGGGCCACAACAAACACGCCGGTTATTATCTGGCCCTGCTCCTCCCACCCCGGAAAGCCGCCGCCACATGGTGGACCGAGTCCGCCATCGCCGTGCTCGCCGCCATCGGCTGGTTCCTCGCGCGCCCGCGCCCAAACTCCGGCCAGGCAGGCAACCCCGTGATCCGCGCGGCGGCCTGGAGCGGCGCCCTGCAAATCGCCATGTACTCCGCCCTCTCCTACAAAACGCCCTGGCTCATGGTTGTGCCATGGCTGCACCTCGCGCTCGCCGCGGGTTCCGGCGCCGCGGAGATGGCGGGACGGCTGCGTCCGGCCTGGGCGCGGGCGATGTTTGCGGCGGCCGCCGCCGCGGCCCTTGCGCACCTGGGTTTCCAAACCGGACGCGCCTGTTTCCGGTTCCCCGCTGATTCCCGCAACCCGTACACGTACAGCCCCACCTCACCCGACGCCGCCGATCTCGAACGTTTGCTCACCGCGCTCGCGGACACCGGCCCCGGATGGAGCACCGGGCCGGTCGCCATCGTTGGCGGGGACGTCTGGCCGCTGCCCTGGTACCTGCGGCGGTTTCCGCGGGTCGGGCAATGGCCTGATGTTCCCCCGGAGGCGGCGCGGTTCCCGGTCGTGGTGGCGATGCCGGAGCGGATGGACGCCGCCGCGGCGTTTCTCGGGGCCACCCACTTTGCGTTTCCCAAGGGGCTGCGCCACGAAACACCGGTCATGGTCTTCGTCCGCAACGATCTTTGGCGCCCGGAGATGATACCTTCCCAAAAGCCGGGCCGTTAAGCCCCGCCGAAGGGCGCTCCGCCGTTCCAAGGCTGTGCCTCGGGATTGCGTTGTGCGTGAGTGGGCAGCGGGAGTGTGTGGCGCATGGGGCGGCGCGCTCAACGGAACTCGGGCCCTCCCCTCGTCCCACGCGCAGGCACGGCGGCGGGGGCGCCGCCGCTCCATGTGACATCACGGTTCGGAGAGTTGGATGCCCCGGTAGGCCAGTGGCGGATGGAATCCCAGGCGCCCTTGGCGCGGCATGTCCCGCAAGGCCACCGGGAACGGGTTCTTCGACCCATCCGGATTCACGCCTTTCTGGGTCCACTGCTCCAGGTCGAGGGTTGTCACCTGGCTGCCATTGATCTCCGCCGACAGCGCCCCGCCCTTGCACACCAGCTTCGCCTGGTTCCATTCGCCGGCTTTCACGCCGGGCTTCGCGGCGGGCGCGGCGCAATCCCATACCGCCCCGCATCCACGCTTGTCCACACCCCCCAGCATCGGCGTTTCGCCCAGGACCCAGCGCAACCCACGCCCCTGCGCGTCCGCGCGCAACTCGACACCCCCGCTGTTGTGCCCGGACGACCCCTTCGGCGGAAGGAACTCGAACGAAAGGCTGAAATCGCCAAAGGCCGCTTTCGTCATCAGAGGCCGCGGCCTCCCCAAAAACACCAGGGCGCCCTCCCGAATCTTCCACGCATTCGGGTCCAGGCGCCATTGCTCCGTATCCTTGCCGTCAAACAGAATCTCCCAGCCGTCCTCGATCCTGGGCGCGGGCGCGCCTTCCGGCGCCACCGGCGGCGTGATCGGTTTGACCCGGATCGCCCGGTAGCCCGCCTTGTCGCCGTGGTCCTGGAGGCCGAGCCATCCCGCTCGCGGCTTGTCCTTGCACGGCGCCTTGTACTTGTTCTTCGTGCCGTCGGGATTCTTCCCCGGCTCGGTCCACCGGTCGAGGTCAACATCCAGGATGGCGGCGCCGTTGAGTGTGGCCCTGATTTTCGGCCCTTCGCATGTGACCACGTACCGGTTCCATTCCCCAGCCGGTTTCACGGCGTTGGTGGCGGGCTCGATCATGTCATACAACGCGCCGCACATCCCCTTGGACATGCCCGGAGCGCCGTGGCTGTCATGCACCTGCAACTCGAGCCCTTTCTCGATGTACTGCCCCGGTTCGGCGACGCGGAACAACACGCCGCTGTTCGCGCCCTTGTCCACATTGAATTCCAGTTCCAGCACGAAATCCCCATACCGCCGGTGCGCCCACGCCGTGCCCCCGCCTTTGCGCGGATGAAATTCCCCGTCCGGCCCCTCCGTCCAATGGTCGGGGTTCACTTCGAACAAATCCGCGCCCCGCCCCGGCGGCGGCCCGCTCGTTGCGATCGCCACCGCCAACAACATCGCCGCCCGCCGCTTCATACTTCGTATCCTATCCGGTACCGGCGCGACAGACGCGCGTTCACCTCCGGACGGTTGGGGAACTCGTGCTTCCGCGCATCGTACTCCAGCGCCTCCCCCTCCGGCGCATACGCCGTAAGCACGCCCGTGAGCATGTGCTCGACCAGCCCCGCCGAGTACTCGAAGTTGCACGACGACGCCTCCCCGGTCCGAATGGCGTGGTACCACTCCCCGTCATTGCTTCCCTTGGCCCGCGGAATCGTGGGCGGCGGCGGCGTGACGCTCTTTTTCAGGTCCGGCGGCAGGATCGCGCCGTTGAGCATGAACCCTTTTTCCCCAACAAACAGGGTGCCGTGCTCATCAAACCGGTCCCCATACTGCTGGATCAGTTCCTTGAGCTTCGGCGGCAGGTTCTGAATCCGGTCCACCGGCTTGCCCTCCTTGTCCTTGATCTCCGGGTTGTCATTGGGCAGCCGCCCGTCGTACCACCAGGCCACCAACTCCGGCATGTCCGCCCGCGCCGGGATCGTCCACTTGTAAATATTGGTCTTGTGGAAGTGCCGGTCCCCGCCGTGCCGCCGCATCACCGCCTCGACCTTGTAAGAGGGCGCCTCGGAAATCTTCAGCGCCCAGTACGCCTCGTCGATGAGATGCGCGCCCCAATCCCCGAGGGCTCCGGTCCCCCAGCGCCGGTCCCCGCGCCAGCCGAACTCCCACTTCGCCATGATGTCCTGGCCGGGCGCCGCCTTGTAATCCACAAAGGCCTCCTCCTCGACCACCGGCACAGACCACAGTTTGAACGTTTCGCTGACGTTCGTCCTGGGCGCCACCGTCATGCCTGTGTCATCCCCGCCGATGGACCGCGACGTCCAGTAAAACACCTCGCGCACCGGCCCGATGGCCCCCGCCTGGATCAGTTCCACCCGCCGCCGCACGTCGTCGGAGGAATGCCGTTCATTCCCCTGCTGCGTGGCCACTTTGAATTTTCGGCCCGCGTCCCGAAGCGCGAACGCCTCGTACATGTTGTGGCACATCGGTTTTTCCAGGAGGATGTGCTTGCCGCGTTTCATGCAATCCATGCCAATCACCGCGTGATTGTGGTCCGGCGTGCAAACCACAACCCCGTCCAGCCGGTCCCCCAGCGTCTCCAGCATCTCCCGGTAATCCAGGAACTGTTTCATGTCCTCCGGCTTGACGTTGAGGGTTTCGAAGGCCTTGATCTGCTCAAAACGCGCCGCCATCACCTTCGGTTCGCAGTCGCAGATCGCCACCAGGTTCTCGTTTTTCGACGCCTCCTGAAGGTGGCCCCCCGAGATGCCGCCCAGGCCCACGACCGCGATTTGCAGTTTCGAGTTGGGACTTTTCACCGGCAGGATCGCGGGCGCCTCCCCCGCCCAAACCCGCCGCCGCGCCAGGCCGCCCCCGGCCGCCGCCAGCGCCGTGCCGGCCACCGTCTTGAGAAACCGCCGCCGATGGATGCAATGATGCTTCATAGCAAAAGGGCTACACCCCGGTGGGGAAATGGTTACGCGAAAGCGGCCAGGGCGCCCCCGCCGTTTCGAGCGCGTGCCGATAGGGGTAGGGACGGGGCATTGAGTTGCCCCGCCCCTCCCTCCGAACCGGAC
>CAYSZK010000064.1:17617-22250 GCA_964435495.1 uncultured Verrucomicrobiales bacterium | reverse complement strand
GTTGCACCTCGTCGGGAATCAGGAAATCCCGCCACTCCACCCGCGCGGCCGTCTGTTCCGCCGTCGCCCGCGCCGTCTCCGCAACCCCGCCGTCCCAGCGCTCCGGCAGGCGGGACCACGGCAGCGCCGCGCCCCCCGCGCAGGCCAGCGCGCATACCACCAGCCACCGGTCCGGAAACCGCGCCTTCCGCATCCCCCACTAAACAACACCCCGCCCCCGATTGCCAGCCCGCCGTGCCCCGTCCCCCGCGAATCGCTCAATCCCGCCGCGGCCCCGGCGCCGTCACGCCCGGATTCCACACCGGCCGCACCAGCAGGGCGTGCGGTTGCGGAGGCACCCCCCTTTCGTTCCGCACAATCATCGCCGCCAGATGCTCCACCGCCGCATACCCCACCTCCCGCGGCGCCCCCCAAATCCCCGTCAGTTCGTCCGACGGCCACCGGCATTTCAACGACGCCACCGCCGGCGCCGGACGGCACGGGCCCCGCCGGACCCATTGGATGATGCGCGCCTGGTCCCATTGGCCGTCCAAAATAACCACCTCCGGACAGTGCCGCGCCATCCACCGGTGCAACGGCTCCGGCGCGTAGTCCGTCCCCGGCCACAGGAAGGGAGGCACGCGCTCCCGAGCCGGGACGCGCGCCTGCTCCGCCAAAAACGCCCCCAGCCGCATGTGCTCCACCCGGTGATGCTCCCATTCCGAACAGGCAAACCCTATCCGCCGGTAACCCAACGCCTTCAAACGCTCCAACGCCAGCCGCATCGCGAACCAAAAGTCCGGCATTACCCGGTGCAACTGTGGCGACGCGAGGGTCCCCGTCGTCGTCACCGCCGCCACGTTCGCCCACTCCAGTTCCAGCGCCATCGCGTTGCTCCGGAAGTTCGTCACGATCACCCCCTCGATCCCCCGCGCGCGCAGCACCGCCGACAACCGAGCCGCGCCCGGATACTCCGGCAGCCAGAACTCGTCCATCCCGTATCCCAGGGCCGCGCACGCCTCGCGCATCCCCGCGTACATCGGGCGGTGAATCTCGTTCCGCGTGTCCAGCCGCAGATGCTCGGTGATCACGCCAATCACCGCCCCCTCCCGCGCCGGACGCCCCAACCGCCGGTGGCTCATCCAGGCCGACACCAGCGGATTGGGCCGGTACCCAAGGGCCGCCGCCGCCGCCACAACCCGCTCCCGCGTCTCCGCCCGCACCCCGCGAAGCCCCCGCAACGCCCGCGACGCCGTCATCGGCGACACCCCGGCCCGCTGCGCCACAGCCCGAATTCCCGCACCCCCCGCCGCCGGCCCCAAAACCGGCGCCCGGCCAGGGCGACTCCGCGGCGAAGGATGGAGCGCCATGAGACACGTATCATCCACCGCTTGTGCCGCAGAGTCAATCCGCAAGCGCCCTCTCCCCAAAGCCCCAAGACCCGCAAAATTCAGCCCCGCCCGGAGGCCGCCCCCCGCCGTGGACCACAATTTTGATGTTACGTGTAACGTGGAATTCCTCTTCCCGTGGAACGCCCTGCCGGGCATTTTTCCGGCCATGAACCAATACGCCTCCCGAATCCCGGCCTGCGTGGCGCTCCTTCTGGCCTTCGCCGTCACCGGCGCCCGCGCCCAGATCATCATCGACGACTTCTCCAACGACAACGCGCTCTCCAATTACGTCCAGGCCGTTGTCCTGAACGTGGCCGGTTCCGCGGACACGCGGAATTTCTCCACCACCAACGGCCCGGGCGACGCACTTTACATCGATTACAACCAGGCCTCCGGCAACGGCAACGCAAGGCAATGGGCCTATCTCCGGAACGACTATTTCCTGGGAACCAACGGCTACGTCGAGCTCGACGTCCGCATCCTCCAGCAGGGCGCGTTCGCCAACCAGCCGCAGACGTTCCTCGGCGTCACGATCAACACGACCTTGAACCCCACCAACCGGGTCCCGCAGATTTCTCTCGTCCTTAACGCGCAAGGCCAGATCCAATATTTCAACACCAACGGCTCGCAGGTTGGCTTGAACGTCGATCTGGCCGAGAATACCAATGACATCTACACCCTGCGGATTTCGCGCGCGGTGAGCGGCGCCAACAACATTTTCAGCGCTTCCTACTCTGTCAACAACGGCGCCTTCACAAACCTCGCCCTGGCCATCACCAATTCCCTCGCCGCCTACGACCCCGTCGCCGTCGGCTTCTACACCGGCAACTCGCGCAACACCTCCGACTCCATCCTCCTCGGCGACGACTTGGGCGGCATGCTCACCGCCATCCCCGAGCCATCCTCCGTTGTCCTCTTCCTCGGCGGCGCAGCCCTGGCCGCATTCGTTTCGCGGCGCAACCGCGCGGGCCGTTCGTGATCCGCCCGCGCCCCCCGGCCAGCCCCGTTCCCGCCCGCACCCGGCGCGCCCCCGTGTCCGCGGCGGCTGCGGACACGGCCCTCGCCGCCCTTGCCGCCTTCGCCGCCTTCGCAGGTCCGGGAACCACCGAGGTGTCCGTGGATGCCCGCTGGATTTACGCCGCATGCGCCACCAACGACGGCCCAAGCTGGCTCCAGCGCGCCGCCGATCTCCCCGGCGCCTGGGCCAACGAACGCGCCATCGCCCCCGGCGAACGCTGGCGCGTCCCCACGCTGGCCCACGACCGGAACCGCGCCTTCTTCCGCCTCGCCGGCGCCGCGGCGGACGGCGGACGGCGTTTCGACTTTGGCCCCGGTCCCGTGGCCTCCGGTTATGTCCAGGTCCGGTCCAACTCGCTTTACCAGGCCGCCACCGGGTACGGCTGGAGTTCCCTGGCGAACCTCGACGAGCGCAACCGCACGAGCAGCGCCGATCCGTTGCGCAGGGATTTTGTCTTCACCAAAGGCGTTTCCGAGTTCCGTGCCGACATCCCCGACGGGACCTACCGCGTCATCGTCACCGTGGGCGACAGCGATGCCGCCCAGGTGCCCATGAACGTGCGGCTCAACGGCCTGCTCGTCGCCTCGGGCCTCGTCACCTCCGCCGCGAACGACTTCGCGGTGGTGGACACCAATATCACCGTCACCGGCGGCCAGTTGGCCGTCGGCCTGGCCGGTGTTACCAACGGAGCGACCGCACGCATGAACGCCCTCGAAATCCTCGACACCGCCGCCGCCCCGGCCCCGCCGGAAGCGGCCTTCGCTACAAACCGGTTCGCCGTCAGCCCCATCACCCCGCGCGTCCCCGACTGGGGCACGAACCGCGTCTATCACCACACCTGGTTCTTCCCCCGGTTTGCCGACGCGGACGGCGACGGAAACGTCGATGTGCTCTACTTCAAAGGCACCGCCGAGCAGACCGCCTACCGGACCGACGGCACGGTCATCTGGCGGTACCAGGATACCACGAACGCCAACAGCCTCATCCGCGCCGACTGCAACGTGCCCATCTTCGATTTCGACCTCGACGGCGCGCCCGAGATCGCCTGCGTCCGGGCGTTCGGCGGCCAGCCGTACCTCTGCCTCGTCCGGCTCGCCGACGGCGCGCTGATCCGCCGCGCAACCAACACCCTCGACGTTGCCAAGGGTTCCGATTACCACCTTTCCATCGTTCCGGCACAAGTCGGCGGTCCCGGCCAGCCGTGGAGCATCCTCGTCCACAAGGACTACGACTACATCGCCCTGTTTGACTTGAACCTCAACCAGGTCTGGCGGAAAAACATCGCGGAACTCGGCCACACCACCTCGGTTGCCGACATCGACGGCGACGGAAGACACGAGTTCTTCACCGGCACCCGCCTCTACGACCACGACGGCTCGCCGATCTGGGAAAAGCCGGAGCTCCTCGACGGCACCGGCGAAGACCATCCGGATTCCAATCCCATTGTGGACGTGGACGGCGACGGCGTCCCGGAATTGTTCTGCGGCCCCGGCGCCAGGCTCCTGCGCTTGGACGGTTCCCCGATCTGGTCTTTCCAGCCCGAAGGCATGACCGAAGTGCAGTCCGTGCGGGTCTTGAACCTGCCCGGCGGCGGCCAGGTGCTAGCCCTCACGGACCTGCCCCAGAACTTCGGCCCCCTTTACTGGCGGGGATTGTCCATGCGCGACGTCCGCAGCGTCACCTACCTCGTGGACCGGGATGGCCGCGAAGTCACCCGCATCGACGGAATGCACACGCCCGCGATCGGGGATTGGGACGGGGACGGTTATGACGAGTTGATCTACCTGTCGCGGGACGGCCTGGAGCTGCGGGCGTTCACGCCGGACGGCGCGCTTGTCGAGAAGATTCCCATCCAGCACCGCGTGTACATTTCCGACATGGTGCCCATGCCGGTGCTGTCCGGGGCGGTTGGCGACCAGCTTCTCCTGCACGAATGGAGCGCCGACTTCACCCAGGCGGAAGCCGTCATCTACCGCAACTTGCGCGGCTACCCGGACCGCAAACCCTTTTCCCAGACCGAAGCGGCGTACCAGACCGCCTACTGACCCGCGCCGCCGTTGGACGGCTTCGCCCTGGCGAAGCTTTCCAACCGGACGGAGATGGCTTCTTCGGCGCCGCGCGCCCGCGCCGCGGCCGATAGGCCTCCCAGTTGGGGGTCAGTCCCAGTTCGGGGTCAGCAGCCAGTTGGGGGTCAGTCTTTGACACTTGACTGAGGCGCGCAAGTTTCCTGCCCTGTTCTCGGTCA
>CAYSZK010000064.1:0-17517 GCA_964435495.1 uncultured Verrucomicrobiales bacterium | reverse complement strand
TGCATGGCCCGGGCCTCCAACCGTTCCAGCGCCCGCGTCACACCGCTGCCATCGGGGCAGTTGGGGGTCAGTCCTTGACACTTGACTGAGGCGCGCAAGTTTCCTGCCCTGTTCTCGGTCATGCATGGCCCGGGCCTCCAACCGTTCCAGCGCCCGCGTCACACCGCTGCCATCGGCGTAACCCGCTTCCCGCGCCATGTCCACGCGCCGCTCCCCCTTGCACTCCACCCGCAACCACATCCGCCACCGCGGATCGGCCTCCGCGTTCAGCAGCCATTCGGCTCGTTCCGCCCGCATCTCCCTTCTCCGGACAAAGGCCAAGGACTGACCTGAATGGCGCTGCCTTACCACGGTTTTGGGACGCCACCATTATGGCGCCCCTACAGGGCTGTGGCTGTATCAACACATGGCACCCAGGGCGTTGCCCTGGGCTGGTATGGTTTGCCCCTTTGGGGCAAGGCCTCTTAAGGCAGTGCCTTTCAGGACTGACCCCAGTTTGCGCTTCAGGACACTAGTCGAGCAGGGTCAAGGTGACGCGCCGCACGTCCATCACGGATTTCCCGGGGATTTCCATGGCTCTCAGGGTGAGCGGACCCTGCGCGGCGGGGAGGGTGATATCACCCAGCTTCAGCGTGCGGAACTCCTTCATCTGGCTTTCGCCGTGCGGCCGCGGGAGCGTGTCCTGGTTGGTGTAAAGCGGCGGATCCCAGCCGGGCTCGACTTTGCCGCTGAGGCGCGCGTTCTGGAACGACAACTCGACGATGCTCCCGGCATCCGGCGGCGGGCAAGTGAAGTCGATCGTCACCTCGTAACGGCCCGCAGTGTGGACATCAATCAGCCAGACCATGCTGCCGTCCAAGCTCGTCCAGTTCACGAAGTAGGAACAGTTCGGCGCGCTGCTGCTGCGTTGCACGCCGCCGCCTGGTTCACCATCGCGGGCGGGGAGCATGGTGATGGGGAACTCGCGATAGCCCACGGGAATCGGGCGTGGGTCCACCGCGTTGCCGCCGCCTTTGCCCTTTGCCTTCGCCGGTGCGTTCGGGCCAAAGACATCCCGTCGCCACGCCCGCACCGCCGCCGTCAGCCGCGCGGCCATTCCCGGTTGCGCGGCGTTGACCGGGACAGCCTGGCCGGGGTCGGCGATCATGTCGAAAAGCTGCCCCGCGGCGTCGAGTCGATGGGTCTGCGTGCGGACGCTCACGTTCGGTCCCCAGGATGAAAAGATCATGCGCTCCGGCCATTCAGCCGATTGCCGGGTCAGCAGCGGCGTGAGGTCGCGGCCATCAAGGGGCTTGTCGCCCACGCGCGGCACACCGGCCAGGGCAGTGAGGGTAGGCAAGAGATCAATCGCCCCGGCGATCTGCGTTACGGCATGTCCCGCCGGGAGCTTTGCCGGCCAGCGCACGTAACACACGGAGCGGACGCCACCCTCGTCGGTGCCGCCCTTGCGGCCCTTCATGCCCCCGGTCCAGCGATGCGAGTTGGGGCCGTTGTCGGAGAAATAGAGCACGATCGTATTCTCCTCCAGCCGGTGCTCCCGGAGTTTCGCGAGCACCCGGCCCACGTTCCGGTCCTGGTTCTCGATCATGGCAAGCGCGCACCGCGTTTCATCAGGCACCTCCTTCCCGGCGTCCGTGGCGTGCTGGGAGATCGGCCTGTCCTTGAAGTGGCGCCAGTCCTCTTCCGGCGCGGCCCACGGCGAATGCGGCGTGGTGAAGGGCAAATAGCAGAGGAAGGGCTTGTCCTTGTTTTTCTCCATGAAGCCGAGCGCACGAACCGTGCAGACATCCACGATGTAGCCTTGGGTCCGGACCATGCGTCCGTGGCTGTCCTCCAGCGGAGCGTCGAAATACTCGCCCCAGTGCCCGGCGGTGTGGCCGAAGTATTCGTCAAAGCCGCGCGCCCTCGGGTGGTAGGGCCATTGGCTGCCGTTGTGCCATTTCCCAAAGCAACCCGTGGCATAACCCGCGGCATGGAACGCGTCGGCAAGCGTCTTCTCGTCGAGATTCATCCGTTCCTGCCCGGTGGAAACGCCGCGCACTCCTGTTCGCGGATGATAGCGCCCGGTGAGAAACTCCGCTCGTGTGGGAGAGCAAACTGGACAGACGAAAAAGAGATCGAGCGACACGCCGTCGCGCGCGATGGAATCAATGTGCGGCGTGCTCACCTGGGTATTGCCGGAGTGTGTGAAGTCCCCCCAGCCCGCGTCGTCAGCGAGAAGGATGACAACGTTGGGCTTGTCCACCGCTCTGGCGAACCACGGAAGACCGAGAAGACACGGAAGCAGGAAACGGAAAAGCGTATTCATGACCGGTTGAAAGGATGGGGTTTACCACCAAGAGAAGGAAGGCGCCATCCTCTCCGGGAGATCATGCCCGTCCGTCCGCTGCCGGACTCAGTATCTTTGGGGATAAGGAGCAAGCGCAAGGAAAACAATCCCATTGGACTGTGCCCGCTCACCGTTTGGAGCGGAAGGAAGGAGAATCGAAGGAGAAACGCCTCCGCGCCCCAGCGGGAGAGTTCCCCGCAATAATCCGCAAGGATGCTCATGGTGCAAGCGGCGTCCGACCGCTTCCACCAGCCTCATCATGTGTTGCCTCCTCACCTCTACTGACCGCGGGACATGTAAGCGCCAACATGTAACCTGCCACTCCTGATGATTCACATACTCTGGCGACTTCCAACATCCGCGACACCAGCAACTCTCGATCTCCAATATTTTTTTACAGCTATATTGCCTGGCGGACCATAATATGCCAACAGCCGTGGAACTTCCATGTCATTCGCGTTGTGAGTGCCTATCACCACTGCGGATTCCAAAACCATACAATCCACCACTTCCCACTTTTCAGCAGTTTTAGAATCCGGTCGGAGGACAGATGCTTGCCAAGGATAACGGGTGTAATCATCCATCAAAACCGGACAGTACCCGACTCGCCGTGAAGGATCCGATGCAATCGCAAGATTTACTTCTTCCATTTCGCCGCCCCACGCCAAACCCGAAAATCGCGAAAACGTCGCAGCGGTTACCTTGTCATCGATTACCAAAGTCGTTCGTTTTGGAAGCCGGATACTTCCATCGAGGAGAGATTCGACAGAGACCGGATCACCATGATAAAAGGCGCCTTCACGTGTAATAAACACATTCCCCGAATCAACTCTGCAACCCCCAAGCAAAACGAGAGTCACGCCGATTCCGCTGCCCGCACGAACCAGGCACGCGGATAACCGCATGCATGGATTTTGACCCCTCATCGAGACATTGGTTAGACAGGTTGGGTTTTGACGACTCGTCCGTCCCTCTGAATTCCCAGACGTCGTTCCACACGCCATCGAAGATGAGATTGCCGTCGTCATTGTGGACAAAACTACGCCCGGCGGGCGGGATCAGCAAGCGCCCGATTTACGCCGCCATGGCCGCCCCCCGGCTGTTGTTCTGGCGGACCTGGACATCCAGCGCCGCGGGCCCAGCCGCGTTATCCGCGTCCAGCCGGGCATAGAACATCGCCGTCGCGGCCTGCCACGCGGCCTTCTGCCCGTTCACGGTTGCGTCGGCCACCTCCACACCCGTCCCCAAGATAAAGACGTCCGGGTCCACGGTTTAACCGAGATACTGGTTGAGCAGGGATTTGGCGATCTGGGATTGGGTCTGGCCCGAATGGCGCTAACTTAAGGCGGTTTTCGGATGCCACCATTATGGCGCCCCTACAGGGCTGTGGTTGTATCAACACATGGCACCCAGGGCGTTGCCCTGGCCTGGTATGGTTTGCCCCTTTGGGGCAAGGCCTCTTAAGTTAGTACCCTTCTGGTCTGTCCCTCTGTATTTGTCCATTTGCATCTTCCAGCCTGACACCTATCTCCTCTTTGTATTACTGTCGGCTTTGCCGTCCCTTGACAAGCGGCATGCTTTCCGGCGCACCCCGGAACGTCCGCCGGAATCCCGGCCCGCCGCCAGGGCGCCCTGCCGGAACACGGACGGACTCACGCCCGTGGTTCCGCGGAACTGCTTGTTAAAATATTGCGGATCGGGCATGCCCGCGGCGGCCCCGGCCTGCTTGACCGCCATCCGCGTCGTCGCCAACAAGTGCGCCGCCAGGTCGATCCGGCGGTGCAAGAGGTAACGCTGGATCGTAAGCCCCATCCGCTCCTTGAAATGGTGCGCGAGATAGTTCTGGCTGAGGCCGGCCCGCGCCGCAAGCGCCGGGATCGTCCAGCTCTCGCCGCACCGGTTGTCGAGAAGCGATACCACCTCGTTCACCGCTTGTTCCACTCTCGAATCCGCACGGGCCGGGTTTTGGTCCGCGCTGGCAAAGGCGACCCAGGCAAGCAGTTCCTGCAACGCCGTTGAGGCCGCGACCGACGCCAAACGGCCCGTCCTCCCTGGCCGTGCCGATCTGCGGAACAGCCCGATCACCCGGCCAAACCGCTCAGCAAGCAACCGCGAGAACACGCCCGGCCGCCAGTGCAACGGCAGAGATAGGCTCCCCCTCCGCGTCCGCAACGGAACGAAATGGATGCACAGATGCGAGCCGCTGGACGACAGGTCGTAACCGGATTCCACGCCCGCCGGCGTGATTGTGAAGTCGCCCGGCCGCAACTCCATCCGGCGCGCCCCCAACTGGAACGCGGCGTGATAATCATGGTGGTGCAGGACATGGGTCCGCGACTTGTAAACGAGCCCCCGTGAATTCCTCCCCATGGGAAACCGGCCCGCGACCCGGATTTCGGGCAGGGCCGCCACCGGCCACCAAAACCGCTTGCTCTTGAAGTGTTTCATTAGTGGATTTCTACCACAAATCGCAAAACGTTCCAATTGCGGCTTTGCCGGGCGGGCGGGAAACTGGGCGCACGATGAATGAGCAAATCAAATCCTTCTACGAAGAAAACGGCTATTACACGGCGCGGGGGCTCTTCAGCCCCGGCCAGATTGCGGAATTGGAGGCGGACTTCGACCGGATCGTCCTTCAACTGCGGCAGAGCACCGAGCAGATCGACGCCCGCTGGAGCGGCCCCGAGATGGAGCGCCTGGGCGCCATGGACACCGTGGTCTTCCACACCCACAATGTGCAGCAGTATTCCGCGTCCTGGCTGCGAGCCATGCTGCACCCGCCATTCCTCGACGCCGCCGAATCCATCCTCGGGCCGGACATCATCCTGCATCACAGCAAACTGTTCCAGAAACCCGCCGAGAAGGGCGCCCCCTTCCCCATGCACCAGGATTGGACCTACTTCCCGACGGTCAACGACACCATGATGGCCGGGATCATTCATGTGAGCCGGGCAACCGACGAAATGGGCTGTTTCCGCGTTTATCCAGGAACCCACAAACTCGGACGCATCGGCGGAACCTCCGGCCAATCCCGCCATGAACTCCTCGAAAAGCACCCCGTGGAAGGCGCCGTCCCCCTGGAAGCGGAGCCGGGCGACGTCGTGTTCTTCCATTACTGCCTCCTGCACGGGTCGCTCCCGAACCGGTCCCGCGCAACGCGCAAGACCGTGCTGGTCCAGATGCACGCCGGCACTGACCGCGTGGAGGAAGGCAACAAACATCCCAACGAACGGCTGGTCCTGCGCGGGTGGAACCACGCCGCCACCCGCGCAACCGCCAATTCCGAACCCTGACAGGAGCGCCGCATTCCCCATGACCACACCCCGCGAACAGTTCATGGCCGCCCTGGAGCGCCGCCCGCCCTCCGGCCGGGTTCCCCACTTCGAACTTGTCTTCTTTCTGACCATGGAGGCGTTCGGCAAAGTCCACCCCAGCCACCGCGCCTACCATCAGTGGCGCCAAATGGAACCCAGGGAACGCGAACTCCACCGCAAGGACATGGCGCGGCTCTACATCGACACCGCCGAACGCTTCGGGCACGGCGCCATCTTCATCCATCCCAATCCCCCCGGCGATGAGGAGCTCCTCCACATGGTGCGCCACATCCGCGAGCTTTCCGGGGACCGCTTCTTTCTCATGGCGCACGGGGACCCCACCTTCTCCATCCCGGACGGCGCCCACATGGAGGAGTTCAGTTGCCGCCTTGTGGAAGAGCCGGACGGCCTCCACGCCGAGGCCGCGGGGAACGTCGAGAAGGCCGTGGCCGCCGCGGAGAGGCTGCGGCAACCCGGCGGCCTGGACGGCTTCGCCTTTTGTGCGGATTATTGCTTCAACACCGGGCCGTTCCTCAGCCCGGCGCAGTTCGGCGAGTTCGTGGCCCCCTACCTCAAGCGCGCGACGCGGGCCTGCCGGGAGATGGGCTATTACGTCATCAAACACACCGACGGCAACATCATGCCGATCCTGGACCAGCTCCTCGACAGCGGACCGCACGCGCTGCACTCGCTCGATCCCCAGGGCGGCATTGACATCGCGGAAATCAAGCGGATCGCCGGCGACCGGGTCTGCCTGATTGGGAACGTGAACTGCGGGCTGCTCGACACCGGCACCGAGGAGGAGGCGGTTGCCTCCGCACGCCACGCCCTCCGGCACGGAATGCCCGGCGGCGGCTACATCTTTTCCACAAGCAACTGCATTTACACTGGCATGCGCTTGTCCCGCTATGAAAAGATCCTCGATGTCTGGCGGGCGGAGGGGAACTACCCCGCGCGCCAGGCCTGAGACACCGTCACCGTGGCCGCCGATCCCGCCCGCCGCCCTCGAAACCCTGATCCCCAGATGGGCTGACCCCCAGATGGGGTCGCGTCGTGGCTGTTTGGCTTTTCATTTGCCGCTTTTCGGCTTTATTCGGGCTCATGCGGACACGCCTCTCCCTGCCCACGCTGCTTTTGCCCCTGGTCCTCGCCGCGGCCGCGCCGGGCGCCATGCCCGAGCCCCGCGGCGACAAGGCCGTTTTCACCATCCGCGACGAGGTCGTGGTCAAAGACCCCCCGCGCTTCGGCGCCAATGTCCATCCGCCCAAAATGAGCCACTGGAACGACGAACCCTGGAACAACCAGTGGTGGCTCCAGCCCAACCCCAACCCGTTCTACGCCCAAACCAAGGGGTTCGCCACCGGCGGCGGCGCCGATTTTCTCGAAGACCTCCCGTCCACCCAGGGCGGGAAAGGCTGGGGCATCGGCTTCTTCGACGTGTTCCGTGACGGGTACTTCGACGGCGGCACCGCCGCCATCTACCGCTTCGAAGGCGGCAAGGCCGCTCTCGTGCGCGAATCGAAGATCCAGTCCTTCAAAGCCTCGCTCAACGGCGAAAACCGCGCGGTGTTCGACGCGCCGGGGCCCGAGGTCCGCGCCGGGGACATGTACGTCCTCACCGTGACCCGCACCAGCATCCCGCCCGGGTCCACCCGCACCATGGAAGGGCGCGGCTCCGTCCTCGGCGGCCTCACGTTCGAGCAGGCTCGGGACAAAGACCTCGTCGCCGCCGGCGTCACGGCCGTGATCGATCCCGATGCCCCGCCCGAAGGCGGCGGCGGTTCGCTCAAAGTCACCGTTCCTCCCGGTGTCACCGAACCGGTCCGCGTCGGCACCTGGCTGCTTTCCGCCCAGGAACCGGACTGGCCCCGCCTCCGCGAAGGCGCCGAGTACGAATGCCGCCTCTGGCTCAAGCAGGAGGGCCTCGCCGAAGGCCGGGTTGAAGTCCGCATCGCGTCGCTCAAGACCGAGACCCTCGCCGTTGGCCCGGCCTGGAAGGAGTACGTCATTCCCTTCACCGGCGCCCCGCCCAAGAGCGCCGCCGAACCGTTCGACATCGGCGCCATGTCCCCGGGAACCCTCTGGATCGATAATGTTACCATCTTCGAAAAGTGCCCCACCGCGCCCTGGGCGTGGTATCCCGACGTCGTCGCCGCGCTCCAAGCCTTCCGCCCCTCGGCGCTCCGCCTCTGGCCGCTTCAGGAAAACCGCGGCTTTGGGCGCCTTCTCGACAGCGGCCTGGGACCGGTGACCCTGAGCGACACCCGGTTCCAGGAGTACCCCGGAGCCGGCACTCCGGACGCGGCCGGCCTGCACGGCCAGCTCGAACTGTGCGCTGACGTGGGCGCCGATCCGTGGATCATCACCAGCACCATGTTCTCCCTTGCCGAACAGAAGAACCTCGTGGAATACCTCGCCGGACCCGATGCCTCGCCCTACGGCGCCAAACGCGCCGCCTGGGGCCGGAAGGAGCCGTGGACCGCCACCTTCAAGAACATCTACATCGAAACCGGCAACGAAACCTGGAACGGCATGTTCGCCCCGCAGAATTTTTCCGGCAAACCGGACATCTACGGCGCCTGGTCGGAGCTGATTTTTTCCGCCATGAAGTCCAGCCCCCATTTCGACCCCGAAAAATTCCGGTTCATTGTCAACGGCTGGGCCGCCCAGACCGAGCGCGAGTGGAGTTACGGCGCCCGCGCGCTGGAGAACTGCCCCAGCGCCGACGCGGTGGATATCGCCTATTACACCGGCGGCTGGGACGCCGTCGGCTTGATCAAGGCCGAGGACGAGGACGCCGGCTGGCTCAACATCCTCACCTATTATCACCGGATGCTCCGGCCCCGCGCGCTCGCCTTCGACAAGGTCACCCAGGAAATCGCCGCCGAACGCGGGCGCCCCGCCAAGTCCATGGTCTATGAAGCCGGACCCGGGTACACCCTGCCCGGCCCCGGCAAGTTCAACCGCAAGGAACAGGAGGAGGGCAAATCCCTTGCCCAGGCGATCAACTCCTGCGACTCGTTCATGGCGAACCTGCGCTCCGGCTACGGCGAACAATCGTTCTTCCTCTTCCGCAACGCCCATTACTGGTCCTCCCACAACCGGAAATGGGGGGAGCACATCGCCTGGAAAGCGCTCAAGATGCGCAACACCCTTCTCGAAGGCGATCTGATCACCGCCGACGAAAAGGAGATGCTGTTCCTGGACCTGCCCGAGGCCGAGGCGGAAATCCTCAGCCAAACCAACAGCGCCGACCGCAAGACGCGCAAGTTCCCCGCTGAACCCAACGTTCCCCTCGTGCAATGCTACCCGTTCAAGCAGGGCAACCGCTATTCCTTCATGCTCATTTCACGGCGCCTCCGCGGCGCCACGCCCGTCACGCTCGAACTCCCCTACGAACCCGCCCGCGACGTCGAAATCCATCGCCTCACCGCGGACACCCCCGCCGCCCACAACATCGACAGCGAAACCGTCACAGTCACCACGGAAACCCGCCGCGACTTCGCCAAACGCTACACGCTGGACCTGCCGCCCCACTCCATCTTCGTCCTCGTCAGCCACGCGAAGTAACCCGGGGCAAGGCCCAAACCAGCCCCGTGCATTGCCGAAAACCCGCTCTTTCTGTCCCCCATTTCTCTGTCCGCTCCCGTCAGTTCGGTGAGGGGAGATGGGACAGAAAGATGGGGACAAAAAATAAAGGAAGAAGACCCAATCATTTCCCAGCGCCGCTGTCCCCGTTTCTCTGTCCCCATTTTTCCGCCGGTGTTGTAACCGCGCAAACGCCAAAGGTTCCATGCGCCGCCGGCGCCCCGCCGCGGGCGCGGCCTCACACTTTGCGGAACAACCCCACCACCACCCCCTGAACCTCCAGATTCTCCGACGGCGTCAGCACCGGATACTTCGGATTCTCGGCGATCAACGCGAACCCGCCGCGCCGCTTGACCAGTCGTTTCAGAGTGGACTGCCCATCGATGAGCGCCACCACGATGTCCCCCGGCTTTGCCTGCCGCTGCTCCACAATCGCCAGGTCGCCCTCGTAAATTCCCGCCCCCACCATGCTGTCTCCGCGCACTTTCAACGCGAACCCGTGCGCCCGCACCCCCGCGGTGGCCACCGCCGCCGGCACCTCCAGTTCACCCAAAGGCAACTGCGATTGCACCTCCCCAAACCCCGCCGGAATCGACCCGTAAATCGGCACCCGCACCGGCGCCGTGATTCCTTTCAACCGCAGCGTCCGCGCCTTGCCGTCGCTTTCGATCAATCCGTTCTCCTCCAGCTTTTCCAGGTGGAAGGTCACCGCCCGCGGGCTCCGGTACCGGCACAGTTTCATCAAGTCCCGCACCGACGGCCCAAAGCCGTGCCGGTTCCAGTACTCGCGGATCATCCCCAGTATCTTCTGCTGCGACGCCGTGATTTGCATACGACCGGATAATATCATCCGGACGGATAATGCGCAACAGGAAATTCCGCACCGCGCCGCCACCCCGCCAAACGCAGGGGACCACTCCACCAAGGCGGAGTTTTCAACGCGTCCCGGGGGAGCGCGCGCGCCTGGACGCCGCCCCCGCCGCGCGCCGGCGCCCTTGTCGAAGCGGGACGATCCCCGGCGCCGCGCTCCGGCGCACCGTCTCCGGTCAGGTCCAAAGCACGGCAACCGGGTATTCCGCAAATTTCCGGTCGTGGGTGATGATCGTCAACCCCTCCCGCATGGCCTGCGCGATGAGCATCCTGTCAAACGGGTCCTGATGATGCATCGGAAGCGTGCGCAAGGCGGCTCCGTGCCTGTAATGGAGGGGCAAATGGCTGAATCCCCGAAGGCAAACTTCTTCCTCCAAGTCGGGCGGCGCATCCAATTTTCCAAGGGCCGACTTGATCGCGATCTCCACGGCGGTCACCGCGCTGACAAAGACCGCATGATGCGTATTCCTGATCGCGCCGGCCGCTTTTGCATCCAACCGCCCGGGATCCGCAAGAGCCCAAAGAAAAACGTGTGTGTCGAGCAGGTAGTTCATCGAAACAGGTCGTTGATGCGCGCATCCTCGTCATCAAAATCCGGCCTGACCCGAATCTCCCCCTCCCGCCCGCCCAACCGGCGCGGTTGCGTGGCGGCCGTGAACGACGAGAGCCGCGCCATCGGTTTTCCATGCTTGCCCAAAATGATGTCCTCGCCGCCCGCCGCCGCGTCAATCAGCCGGGAAAGATGCGTCTTCGCTTCCTGCACATTAAATACTTTCATGATGGCAACCTGGTCTGGTCTGGTTGTTTTGTCAAGAAAGGGGTGGCTGGGTCACGAATTCCCGCTCTCTCAGGCCCGCTTGGACCCCAGCTCGTTCTTCAACGTTTCCAACTCCTCCCATCGCGCGTATTGCCGGACCATCTCCTCCTGCACACGCTTCAACTCCTCCTGGATCGACGGAACGCTGTCCGGGAAATCCGTGTACGTCTTCGGATTCGCCAGCTTTTCCGTGAGCGCCCGCTCCCTGGCCTCCAGCATCTCCAAACACCGCGGCATGGCGTCCAGCTCCGTCTGCTCGCGGTTGAGAAACTTCCTCGGTTTCGTCGGCTTGCCCTCCGGCGCCTCCGGCAGGGGCGGTGCGGCCCCGGCAGGCTTTGGCGCGGGCGCCGGGGGCGCGGGTTCCGCGGCCCTGCGCGCCTTCAGCGTCTCCCAATCGGAGTAACCGCCTGTGACTTCCGTCACGACGCCCCCGGCCTCCAGCACGAGGGTGGTTGTCACCACCTCGTCCAGAAATGTCCGGTCGTGCGATACCAGAAGCAGCGTGCCGCTGAACTCCACCAGAAGGGATTCGAGAAGCTCGAGGGTCTCGGCGTCCAGGTCGTTGGTCGGCTCATCAAGCACAAGCACATTGGCGGGTTGGAGGAACAAACGCGCGAGAAGAAGCCGGTTGCGTTCGCCACCGGAAAGGTTCCGGGCCGGCATGCGGGCGCGGTCCGGGGAAAAGAGGAAATCCTGGAGGTACCCGTGGATGTGCCTGGACCGGCCTTGGAACGTGACCATTTCCGCCGCGCCGGCGACGTTCTGCATGACGGTCTTGCCGTCTTCGATCTGATCGCGCAGTTGGTCCAGGTAAACGACTTGCAGGTTGCTGCCGAGCCTGACCGTGCCGTCCTGGGGCTCGAGCCGGCCCAGCAGGATTTGGAGGAGCGTCGTCTTGCCGCTGCCGTTGGGGCCGATGATCCCGACCTTGTCGCCGCGCCAGACGGTGGTGGAAAAGTTTTTCAGCACGGTCCGGCCGGGCCATGCAAAGGACACGTTGTCGAGATCGATCACTTTCTGGCCCGAGACAGCGGCTTCCTGGACTTCGATGCGGGCGGCGCCGATGCGTTCGCGCCGCTGGCGGCGTTCGCGGCGGAGCTGTTCCAGGGCGCGGACGCGGCCTTCGTTGCGGGTGCGCCGGGCCTTGACCCCCTGCCGAATCCATGCCTCCTCCTGGGCCAGTTTCTTGTCCAGGAGCGCCCATCGCTTTTCCTCCGCCTCCAGCCAGGCGGCCTTGCGAACCAGGTACGTGTCGTAGTCGCAATCCCAGCTCTGCAAATGGCCGCGGTCAATCTCGACGATGCGGGTGGCCAGCCGCCTGAGAAAGGCCCGGTCGTGGGTCACAAAGAAAAGGGTGGTGCGTTGCGCGAGCAAGAACTCCTCCAGCCAAAGAATGGAGGCAAGGTCGAGATGGTTGGTGGGCTCGTCGAGGAGCAGCAGGTCGGGCCGGCCCGCGAGCGCGCGGGCAAGGAGGGCGCGCCGTTTCAATCCGCCGGAAAGGGAGGAGAACCCGGCTTGGGCGGGAAGCTCCATCGCGTCCATCAGCAGGCCGATGCGGTGGTCGCGTTCCCATTCCTCCTCATGGCGTCCGGCGTGAAGCCCGGATTGGATGACCGAATCCACCGTCCCGGACACGTTGTTGGGGACTTCCTGGTCGAGGCGGGTGATGAGAAGGCCTGGGGAGAGGATGATCTCGCCGGCGTTGGGGGTTTCCTCGCCGGTGAGAATGCGCATCAGGCTGGTTTTCCCCGAGCCGTTGCGCCCCAGGAGGCAAACCCGTTCGCCGGGCTGGATGCCCAGGTCCACGGCGTCAAGCAGGGGCGCGGAACCGTATTGCAGCGTGACGCCTTTGAGTTGGAGCAGGGCCATGAGGGCCGTACGCTAGGGGAACCAGGCCGCGCGTCACGGGGAAAGCAACCGCGCGCCCGATGCGGGCCTGGGCGCTACTCCCCTTGCGCCAACCGCCCAACGGGCCGCGCGTTCGTTTTCACTTCGTCCCCAATCTCGCGCAACCGCGCCGCCATCGCCGCCACCCGCCCGCCATTTGCCGCCGACACATCCCTGGCCTCCGAAATGTCGGCGGCCAAGTCGAACAACTCCGGTGTTCCGCCCGCCATCCGCAATTTCCAGGTCCCCTGCCGGATCGCCTCCGGCTCGCCCTTGGTGTTGAAATACACAAACGTGTCCCGCGGCGCCGCCCCAGCCTCCGCCCCCGAGACCACGGGCCACAGGTTGACCCCGTCGATCACCCGGTCCGTAGGCGGGACCGCGCCCGCCGCCGCCGCAATCGTCGGCAGCATGTCCATGCCGCAGCCCATCGCGCCCGCCACGCGCCCCGCCGGAATCCTGCCCGGCCACCGCATCAGGCACGGAACCCGCTGCCCGCCTTCCCACGTCGAGCCCTTGCCCTCCCGCAACGGCAGGGCGTGCCCCCCGTGATGTTTCTTGGCCAGCCACGGCCCGTTGTCGGACGTAAAGATCACCAGGGTCCGCTCCTCCAATCCCAGCCGCGCCACCGCCTCCAGCAACCGCCCCATCGCCGCGTCGATCTCTTCAATCACCAACTGGTAGGCCCGGCCCGGATCCGGGTCGTGCCGGTCGCCGGCCACAAACAGCGGCACGTGCGGCATCGAATGCGCCAGGTAAACGAAAAACGGGCCGTCCTTGTGCGCCTCCATGAAACGCACCGCCTCCTCCGTGTAACGCCCCGTCAGGGTCCGCTGCTCCGCCGGACGCTCCACCACATTGGTCCCGCGCATCAGCGGCACGTTGAAGTTCGCCAGCCCCGCCTCCGGATCGCGCCAGAACCGGTCCAGCATCTCCGGCGTCGTGCCCCGTTCGCGCGCGTCCATGTCGTTGCTGTAGGGTATGCCGAAATACTCGTCAAAACCCTGGGCCGTCGGAAGAAACTCCGCGTGATGCCCCAGATGCCACTTGCCGATGCACGCCGTCGCGTACCCAGCCGCCTTCAGCATCTCCGCAATCGTAATCTCGGACGGGTGCAGACCCGTCGGGCTCTGCGGAAACAGAACGCCCGCCGCCAGCCCCAGCCGCGCCGGATAACACCCGGTCATCAACGCCGACCTCGACGGTGTGCACACCGGCGACGCCGAATAAAAGTCCGTCATACGAACCCCTTCCGCCGCCAGCCGGTCCAGATTCGGCGTCTTGATCTCCCGCGACCCGTAGCAACCCAAGTCCTGATAGCCCTGGTCGTCAGTCACCACCAGGATCACGTTGGGCCGCTCGAACGCGCCGTGCGCCCAACCCGCCGATGCCCACATAACCAGCCCCGCCGCCAGCCGCCTCAATTTGCTCATGCCGCTCCAGCCTGCCGCGATCCCTTCGCCCTGGCAAGCGCCCCTCACGCCGGTGCGCCGGCGCGGGACAGTTCCTCAACTTCGCCCGACGCCAACGCCACCCGCATGGCGGCAAGCCCCTCGTCAAGGTGCGCCACGGAACCGGGGCCGATGATCGGAACCACCGGAAACGGCTGGCGCCGAAGCCACGCCAGCCCGATCTGGTTCGGAGTCACACCCCGTTCCAAGGCCAGCCGCCGCGCCACGCGCAGCCTCCCAAACGTCACGTCGTTCCCAAATTTCCGCACCAGCCCGGCCTTCCCTCCCACGTCCGCGCGGATCGCCTCTTCTTCACGCCCGGCGAACACCGCGAAGAATCCTCCCGCCTGGGCGTTATACGCCGTCACCGGCAGCCCCGTCGCGCAATGAAACTCCCGCGCCGCGTCGTCCATCGCCGTCATCTCGCCAAACTTGCCCGTCTCGATCTTCGTGTTCGCTTCGGCAAGGCTCCACGCAACCTGGCTCGCCGCGATCACCGGCAATCCAGTCGCCCGCGCAGCCTCCCGCGCAGCCGCAAGCCGGTCCGCACGCCAGTTGGAACAACCCAACGCCCGAATCCAACCCTTCTCCAGCGGTCCCGTGAACCACCCGAGAATCTCCGCCACGGGAAGGGTCCGGTCGTCACGATGCAAAAAGTAGATGTCCACATGGTCCGTCCCCAAATGCCGCAGGCTCCCGGCCAGATGCAGCAGGACCGCCTCCCGGTTCATGCAACTCGCGCCGGTGTCGAAGTCAGGGTGCCCCCCCTTCGTTCCAATCACCATCCGCCCCCGGCAGCCCCGCTCCTTCAACCAGCGCCCGATTACCGTTTCGCTGTTGCCGCAGCCACCGTTCGCCCCGCGCCTGTCCCAGGCCCCATAGATGTGGGCCGTGTCCAGAAAGGTGCCCCCCGCCTCATGGAACCGGTCCAAAATCGCGAACGCGGCGCATTCCCCAATCTCGGACCCGAACCGGCCGGTCCCCAAACAGATTGCCGAAACACCCGCCACGCCGCCTATTTCCAAATAATCCAAGCTTTCTCCCGACGCGCGCCCCACCGTGCCGGTCCCGCGCCCACGAGTCAAGCGCGCCGGACATCAACAATCTTCCCCCCGCGCCCCGTCCCGCGGCTCGCGCGGCAAGCCCGGCAGGCCGCCTGGCCGCCGGCAGGGACGGCGTCAACGAATGGGTTCGACCACGAACGTCTCCCAACCCGACGGACGGCCGCTCGATGCCGATAGCAACGCCGCTTGCGTCACGCCCGCGCGAACAAACTTCCCCGCCTGCGGCGAGAACAGAGCGATCCGTCCACCGCCCATGTCGCGCCTTTGAAAAGTTTCCCAGCGGTCGATCCGCCCGCTCATCGCCGCCAGCCAGCACTCCGCCTTGAAACCGGCCCGCACATACCGGCCATTGCCTTCCGACCTCAGCGCCACTTGCCCGCCCCCCAAATCAAACATTGTGAACCGCTCCCACCGGTCCACACGCGCGCTTGCCGCGGCCAGCAGGCAATCCTCGCCCGCCCCCGCCCGCACCAGCTTCCCGTTTTGCACGCAGCGCAACGCCACCAGCCGCCCGCCGCCCGCGCCCGCCGATGCCCCCGCCGAGTCCGGATGCGGCGGCGCCAGCGTCGCAATCTTTTCAAACTCCTTCCGCCCGCCGCTCCACGCAAATTCGCTCCGCGTCCCCGCGTGCGGCCCAAATTCCACCGTGCCCAGCCGTATCCTCAGCGCGTTGAACCGCCGCCAGTCGGACCGGAACGACCGCTCAATCGGTCCCGCGTCCACCCACACCCCAAACCGCAGCGCCGGCGTCACCGTCAAATCCCAGCGGTACCGCGGGCGGGTCAACCGGAACCCGAACGGCGCGCTCGCCCGTTCGCCCCGCGCCGCGACTTCAATCGCCGGCAATTCCCCGCCCGCCGCCACTGGCCCCGGCCCGCTGAAACGCACGGTCCGCGCCGGCCCCAGCGGGCGCCCCCTCCAGACCGTCTCGTAATCCAGCGCGGCCTCCCCCGATCCCGCAAACTCAAACCCCGCCTGCGCATACCCCCCGATCACGCTCAAATCGATCTCCGTCCGCGTCACCGACGCCGGAATCGGCACCATCACCTCGGGCCCGCGCCCCAAAGGCGGACGGAAATCCTCGCTCAACGGCGGCGGCCCGACCGTCCGATACGGCAAATGCGCCCAATCATGCCATCCCGCCCGGAACTTGTACCCCAGGCCCACCCGCAACTCAAAGACCAGCTCTTTCCCGCCAAAAACCAACCGCTCCGGCAAACCCACTCCCCGGTAAAACTCCGGCCCCGCATCCAGCGTCTCCAGCCGCAGTTCGCCCGCGAACGGCACCAACCGGTCCACCGAATCCCTTGTGACGATCTTCGACGGCGTGAACACGCCCCCCACGCGCATCGGGATGCGCACGCCGATCCCGTAGCTCGCGCCCACTGTCAGCCGGAAAAATCCCGAGAAATAGTTCCAGCGCTTCTGCCAGTGCCACGAGTTCCCCTTCGTGAAACCGCTCAAGAAATCCGCCGTGAACCGCGCCCGGCCCGCCTCTTCATAGACCTGGCGCTCGAACTCCGGAACCACCCGCACCACCGCGTCCCGGCGCAGCCCGCCTCCCGCCCCCTCCAGCAGCGCCTGGGACCGCCCCAACGCCAGCACGCCCTCGCTCGCCATCGGCTGGTAGCGCGTCAGCGCAATCCCCTCCCCGCCCGCCGCCCGATGCTGCAACACTCCGCCGATCTCCGGCAGCGGCGCCTTCGGCACCACCAGCGTCTCCTCCACCTCAAACTCGCCCTTCCCCTCCGCCAACGCCCGCAAAAACGCGTCCTTCCCCCCGCGCGCCGCCACCGCCAGCGGATGCTCCTCGGGCAACGCCGGTATCTCCTTCGCCCACGCCCGCTCAAACCCCGCCCGGCACTCCGCAGGCAACGCCGCCGCCGTCGCCGCCGCCGTCGCGGCCGTCGCCGCCCCGGGCCCCTTGCTCCGCCGCTCCATGAACGAGCGAAACTCCTCCGCCTCCCGCCCAAACGCCCCAGGATCCGCCACCACCACCCGCGTCCGTTTCACCACCGCATAACCCCCCTCCACCTCCCGCACCTCCTCCCCCTCCTCCAGCCCCCGGAATAATACCCCCGCCCGAACCGCCCCAGCCTGCGCACGGAACCGGTCGCTGTCCGCAAACACACGCCGCACCACCTCCCCCAACGCTTCCTCCGACCCGTCCCCAAGCTGAATCCGCGCCCCGCTATAC
>CAYSZK010000063.1:0-22546 GCA_964435495.1 uncultured Verrucomicrobiales bacterium | reverse complement strand
GATCTACACCCATGTTTTGAACAGACCCGGACTGGCGGTTCGCAGCCCCGTTGACGCCGCGGTAGGACCCGACGGCAGCTTCCGATGACGCCGGAACTGGCGCGCCCCGCACCGTCCGGGGCGCTCCCGACCACTGCAACCGCCACCCCGGCCAAGAAATGCTCGGTTGCACGCCCGGATTTTCGGCTTGCGGCGCCGCCGAGCCCTGCTTCAATCCCCGAAATAGGCCGCAGTCGTAAAAAAAGACGGCTGCTGTCTAATACATGTTAGGCTACTTCGCACGTTTTTACCCAAAACCAGAACACAGAAAACCAAAACAATGAAACCAACACATATCATCGCCTTTGCTCTCGCAGCCATGACCTGCGACTCTTTGGCAGCCGAGGCCATTACTCCCGAGTCCTTCATTGCCGAGGCAATCAACCTCCAAATATGGACTTTGCCGGGGCAGATCCCCGACTCCACCAAAGAAATCACCATCGAAGCGAGGCTCGAGAAGAACGACGGAGCCTCGGGCAGGACGCTCGGCGGATTAACGATTGATCGGGCGTCCATCACCGGAGCCAGCTTCAACGTCCATGTCGGGGCTTGGCTTCGTGACGACCTCAAGACCATCAAGATGTCTTACCGTCTCGGGCATCATTCTGGCGGCTTAACGTCTCCGGTGACGCCGGAGCACTTTTCCTCCGTCGGCCGGACAGACGAGCCCAATCAGACTCTCGCGCCTTCGCAAGTCTTGCTCACGTTTCCCGATGCTGGGGAGAGGCTCGCTCTAACCGTTAAATACAAGAAGTCAACCTAAACCCAGGGTCGCCTACAAGGCGGTGCACCCAACGCTCACCCGCGTCACGCCTCGTGCTTGTCGCTTCGCTCCGGCACGAGTCGCGCCACGGGCGAGCGTGGGTGACCACGAACGCCCGCCCGCGCCGGTCATTTCTGACTCGACAAACATATGAGTGCAGACATGTATCTTGCTGACTGTGTTTTCCTTGCTGCTGCAGTCGTCTTCTTTGGCATTAGTTATTGTTATAGGACTAAAGAGATGGGGAAAAGTATGCTGATCTCCTCCTTTGCTTCTATTGTGTTGTTTACTGTTTTGCTCATGATTCCTGCAAAAGGATTCGGAACAGCGCCGACTCTGTTATCTGAGCTTCCGCGTTTTTTTCTGTCAGATGACTTTTTGGGACCCGTGTTCTCGCATGTGTTCCATGAGTTTGGAGCCATCCTGATCGGATCAGCAGTACTGATGTTTGGTTGGATACCTACATTGATAGTGATGAAACTACTGAAAGGTCGAACCACCCCGTCGACCCAAGTGCCATGACGCTTCGCGTCACCTCTGTCATGCTTCCTGCTTGTCGCTTCGCGAACGGGCAGGAGCCACGCCAGAGGCAAGTGGCACTGGGTCACGGTTGACGTTGCTGTGGCTGCTTGTTTCAAGGGGAGACACACTTTTTCTATTGCGGTCTTTCATGCCGTTTCCTTTCGTTTGGGAGGGAGAACAGAGGAGAGCGGACGCGGCGGTGTTCGATGGTGGATTTGCTGATCCCCTCCCGATGCGGTTCCAGGCGCCCGACCCGCGCCACCGTTGCTTCGTTGGCCTGCAACGTTTGCTCCAACACCAGTTTTGGTCTGTGGTTGACGCCTTGCGTGGGATGGGGTGGAATGGGCGGTTGGAGAAAACCGGGTCATGTCAGACGGCGAAATTGTCATCACAGGGGCGCGGCAGCACAACCTGAAGAACCTGTCGTTGCGGATACCGCGCAACCGGCTGGTGGTGTTCACCGGGTTGAGCGGGTCGGGCAAGTCGTCGCTGGCGTTCGACACCCTGTTTGCGGAGGGGCAGCGGCGCTACATTGAGAGCCTGTCGGCTTACGCCCGGCAGTTCCTGGACCGGATGCAGAAGCCGGAGGTGGACCAGATCGAGGGGTTGTCCCCGGCGATTGCGATTGAGCAGCGGACGTCGGGGTCCAACCCGCGCTCGACGGTGGCGACGACCACGGAGATATTCGATTTTCTGCGCGTGCTGTTCGCGAGCATTGGGCGGGCGCATCATCCGAAGACGGGGCGGCCGCTGCGGCGGTTGACGGTGCAGGAGATCGTGGACGGGCTGGGGGGTCTTGCGGCGGGGACGCGGCTGGTGTTGCTGGCGCCGCTGGTGAAAGGGGAGAAGGGGGAATTCCGGGACGTGGTGGAAGGGTTGCGGCGGGAGGGGTTTGTGCGGGCGCGGGTGGATGGGGCGATTGTGGAATTGGAACATGCGCCGCGTCTGGACAAGGGGCGGGCGCACCGGATCGAGGCGGTGGTGGACCGGCTGGTGGTGGCGGAAGGGCTTTCCCGGCGGTTGACGGACTCGGTGGAGCTTGCGTTGCGGCACGGGCGCGGGGTGCTTGGCGTGTTGCAGCAGGCGCCGGGGGAGGAGAAATGGGTCGAGCGCGCGTTCAGCAACCAGAACTTTGATCCGGACACGGGGGACACGTTTGGGGAGCTGACCCCGCGCCATTTTTCGTTCAACAGCCCGCAGGGGGCGTGTCCGCGGTGCCACGGGCTGGGAACGATGCTGGTGGTGGATGAGGGGCTGGTGGCGCCGGACCCGGCGAAGTCGCTGGAGGCGGGCGCCATCGCGCCGTGGCGGCGTGGGAACCGGCGGCTGGTGGCCTATTACAAGAGCGTGCTGCGGGCGGTGGCCAAGCGCTACGCGGCGCCGTTCGACAAGCCGTGGGGGGAGCTGGACGGGGCGTTCCGCCAGAAGCTGTTGTTTGGGACGGGCGAAGAAACGGTGGCGTTCAGCCATGTGCGCGGCGGGGAGACCCACCGGGTGGAGAAACCGTTCGAGGGGGTGGTGCCGCAGATGGAACGGCTGCACGCGGAGACCGACAGCGAATTCACGCGGCAGCGGATCGAGAATTACATGTCGCGCCGGCCCTGCGCCGTGTGCGCCGGGGCGCGGTTCAAACCGGAAATCCTCGCCGTGACGGTGGGCGGGCCGTGGCGCCCGAAGGACGGAACGGCGCCGGGGCGGAATTTGACCGAAGTGTGCGCGATGACGGTGGAGGAAGCGCTGGCATTCTTCGAGAATCTGCCCCTGGCCCCGCAGGAAGCCACGGTGGCGGCGGAGGTGCTCAAGGAGGTACGGTTGCGGCTGCGGTTTCTGAGCGATGTGGGGCTGGCGTATTTGTCCCTGGACCGGGAGAGCGGGACGCTGTCGGGGGGCGAGGCGCAGCGCATCCGGCTGGCGACGCAGATTGGGTCGGGGCTGACGTCGGTGCTGTACATATTGGACGAGCCGAGCATTGGCCTGCACCAGCGCGACAACGAACGGCTGCTGGCGACCCTGCGGCGGCTGCGGGACCTGGGGAACAGCGTGATTGTGGTGGAGCACGACGAGGAGACCATCCGGGCGGCGGACCACATTGTGGATCTTGGCCCCGGGGCCGGGGTGCGGGGCGGGCATGTGGTGGCGCAGGGGACGGTGGCGGACATTCTGGCAAGCCCGGCTTCGTTGACGGGGCAGTACCTTTCGGGAAAACGGAGAATCCAGCCGCCGAAACGGCGGTCCACGGGTCTGGGGCACTGGCTGGTGGTGAAAGGGGCGCGGGAGAACAATCTCAAGAATGTGACGGCGCGGTTTCCGCTCGGGGCGCTGGTGTGCGTGTCGGGCGTGAGCGGTTCGGGGAAGAGCACGCTGGTGAACGACATCCTGTCGCGGGCGTTGTTCCGGCATTTTTACGGGAGCAAGGAGCGGCCCGGGGCGCACGACGGGCTGGAGGGGATCGAATTCATTGACAAGGTGATCGAGATCGACCAGTCGCCGCTGGGCCGGACGCCGCGGAGCAATCCGGTGACGTACACAGGGGCGTTCAACGCGGTCCGGGACCTGTTCGCAGGGCTGCCGGCGTCGCGCGTGCGCGGGTACGGGCCGGGGCGGTTCAGTTTCAACGTGAAGGGCGGGCGCTGCGAGCATTGCCAGGGGGACGGGACGATCTCGATCCCGATGCATTTCCTGCCGGACGTGCATGTGGTGTGCGAGGCGTGCGGCGGCAAGCGGTTCAACCGGGACACGCTGGAGATCACCTACAAAGGGCGGAACATCAGCGAAGTGCTGGATTTGTCGGTGGACGAGGGCATCGACTTTTTCCGGAACGTCCCGCAGGTGAAGGACAAGCTGGACAGCCTTGGCCAGGTGGGATTGGGGTACCTGCGGTTGGGCCAGCCGGCGGACACCCTGTCGGGGGGCGAAGCGCAGCGGGTCAAACTGGCGGCGGAGCTGGCGAAGAAACAGACGGGGAGCACGGTCTATCTGATGGACGAACCGACGACGGGCCTGCATTTCGGGGACGTGGACCAGCTCGTCCAGGTGTTGCTGCGGTTGCGGGAGTCGGGGAACACCATCATCGTGATTGAGCACAACCTCGACGTGCTCAAATGCGCGGACTATATTATTGATCTGGGCCCGGACGGCGGGCGCAACGGCGGCCAGGTGGTCGCCAAGGGTCCGCCGGAAGAGGTGGCGCGGAATCCGTCGAGCGCGACGGGCCGGTACCTCGCGCGGGCGCTGGGCATGAAGACAGGCGAGGCATGATGCGCAAGCAGAGGAGCACGAAAAGCACGGACGAAAGACCGCGGGCCGGCCGCGGGTGGCGGGCGTTGTCCATGGCTGGGGCACGCCGCGGCGGAGGGGCCGGGTCCGGCGGCGCGGCGCGCCTGGCGATGTTGCTGGGGCTGGCGGTGTGGGCGGCGCAGGGGTTCGGCCAGGGGCGCGTATCCGACGCGGCGTTGTGGAAGGACGCGGAGCGGGCGGCGGGCGACGGGTTGTATGCGGTGGCGGAGGTGAAACTGGGGGCGTTGCTGCGCGATTTCCCGGAGTCCCCCCATGGGGGGGAGGCGCGGGCGCTGTTGGGGGAGGCGTTGCAGAGGCAGGGTCGCGGGGCGGCGGCGATCGTGGCGCTTCAACCGCTGGCGGCGGGCGGGGAGGCCGGGCCGGCGCGGGCGGCGGCGTTGTATTGGACGGCGGAGGCGAAGCTGGACACGGGGGACACGGCGGGGGCGGTGGAGGCGGCACGCGCATTGGTTCGGGATTTTCCGGAGGGGGAATGGGCGGGGCGCGGGCGGCTGTCATTGGCGTGGGCGCTGTTGCGCAAGGGGGAGACGGCGGAGGCCGAGGCGATCCTTCAGGATTTGGCGCTGAACCGGCGGGAGGAGGACGCGGGCCAAATGGCGTCGGTGGTCTGGGCGCGGTGGCTGGTGGCCTCGGGGCGGAGGGCGGACGCGAAAGCGGAGCTGGAGCGGTTGCTGGGGGGCAAGGCGCGGCCTCGGGCGCGGTTTGAAGCGGAGATGTGGCTGGGCGAGATCGCGCTGGAGGAACGGCGGCTGGCGGACGCGCTGACGCATTTCCAGCGGATCACGCTGGACGAAAAGGCCGGGCCGCGGGAGATCGTGGACCGGGCGCGGCGGCAGGAGGGGGAATGCCATCTGGCCTTGAAGAACTGGAACGAGGCGCGCGAGGCGTTTCTCCGGGTCATCGCCGAGGGCGCGCACGAGGGGGACCGGCTTGTGGCGATCCGGAAATACATCGAAGCGGGGCGGGGCGACGGGCGGCTGGGCGAGGCTTTGGAGGATTTGAAGGAGCTGGTTGGGCCGAAGCTGCCGGCGCCGGTGGCGGCGGTGCTGTTGTATGCGGCTGGGGAGGCCCAGGCGGAGTCGGGGGACGCCGCGGCGGCGCTGGAGACCTGGCGCCAGGTGGTGGAACGGTTCCCGGACACCGTCTGGCGCGCGTTGGCGGGCGAACGCCGCGCGGGCAAGCTCGCGGAGAAAGGGCGCGTGGACGAAGCGCTGGCGGTGATGGAGCAGGCGGCGCGGGACCACGCCGATCCGGCGCGCGCGGCGGAAGCGCGCTTCCGGCTGGGCGAGATGGCGTTTGAACACGGACGGTGGGCGGCGGCGGAGGCGGCGTTCCGGGCGGCGGCGGCGGACCCCGCCGGGGCGGCGATTCGTGAAAAGGCCGGGTTCAACATTCTCGCCTGCCTGGCGCGGCAGGACAAGCTGCCCGAGTTCCGGCAGGAGCAGGCGCGGTGGACGGCGGCGTTTCCGCAGAGCGCGTTGCGGGACCGGGCGCTGGACGAAGAAGGGCGGCTGAAAGCGAGGCTCGGGGACGAGAACGGCGCGCGGCGGGCATGGACCCAGGCGCTGGAGTTGGCGCCGCGCAGTCCAAACCGGTGGGAATGGCAAATCGCAATCGCGGAATCGTTGATGCGCGAAGGGCGCCCGGCGGAGGTGGACGCGCGGGTGGAGCGTGTGCTGGCGGACAATCCGGAGCCGGACGCGGCGGCGCGGGCGCGTTTGCTGCGGGTGGACGCCGGGTTGGCGACGGGCAAGACGGCGCCGGAGGCAGCGATTGAGGAGCTGCGGCAGGCGCTGGCGGCCGCGCCGGGCTCGCCTTGGGCGCCGGAGATCGCGTTCCGCCTGGGCGAAGTGTACTATCAGGCGCACGATTACGCCAACGCCCAGATGCGGTTGATCGACCTGGCGCGGGACCATCCCGGCCACCCGCTGGCCGATGAGGCGCTCTATTTCGCGGGGCGCGCGGCGCTCCGGCGGGAGGACGCCGCGGGCGCCATCGACATCTTCGAGCGCCTGGCGCGGGCGCATCCGGAAAGCCCGCTCCTGCCGGAGGTGCGGTTGGGCCAGGCGGAGGCGCTGCGCGGCCAGGCCAAGTTCCACGAAGCGCTGGCGGTGTACGATTCGGTGATGGAAAAGTTCGCGGCCTCCGCCGCGGCGGTCCAAGCCCGGCTCGGGCGCGGCGATTGCCTCTACCGCCTGGCCGCCGAAGACCCAAAACGATACGGCGAAGCGCTCAAGCTGTACCAGGGCGTCATGGAGGCGGCCGGGGAGCGGCGGGACCTGCGCAACGAAGCGGCCTGGAAACGCGGCCAGACCCTCGAGAAACTGGAGCGGCAGGCCGAGGCCCTGGAGGCGTACATGACGGTCGTGTACGAGTCGGTGCCAGGAACGGAAACCAACGCCCCCCCGGTGGCGCCGGAGTTTTTCTGGTTCGGCAAGGCGGTGTCGGAGGCCGGGCGGATGCTGGAACAGAAACAGGATTGGAAGGGGGCGCTGGCGGTCTATCGGGTGGCCGAGCAATCGGGCGGTCCCGAGTCGCCGATGTGGCGCGACCGGCGCCTGAAATTGCAGCGGGAACATTTCCTGTTCGAGTGAACGCGCTTGCATTCGCCGGCGGCGGGCGGGAAAATCCCGAAGCGGTCCCGGGCAAGACGCGCCCGCAACAAGTGAACACCAAATTCTTCACCAACAAAGAAGGCAATACCCTCCTGGCCAAGTTCGCGGGGGTGTTCGCGCACAATCCCGACATCGCCTGGTTTGACGCGCTCGTCGGATTCCTCAGAACGTCCGGCTACTTCGCCATCCGCCCGCACTTGGAGAACGTGCCGCACGTCCGCATTCTTGTCGGCATCAACGTCGATGCCATCATGGCGGACTACCATAAACGGGGACTGCTTTTCCTCGCGGATCCGGCGAAGTCGATTGAACAGTTCAAGGAGAGCCTGCGCGAGGACATTCAGACCGCCGCGTACTCGCCGGAGGTTGAAAAGGGAATCCTGCAATTTGTTTCCGACGTGGTGAGCCGCAAGATCGAACTGCGCGCGCACCCCACAAAACGGCTCCATGCGAAGCTCTACATCTTCCGGCCGCTCGGTTTCAACGAGCACAAAGCCGGGGCCGTCATCACCGGATCATCGAACCTCACCAACGCTGGGCTCGGCACGCATGGCGACGCCTCAAACTACGAGTTCAATGTCCTGCTCCACGACTACCACGACGTGTGTTTCGCCACAGCGGAATTTGAGTCGCTGTGGAACGAATCCGTCGAGATTTTGCCGAAAGTGCTCACCGACGTCCGGGACCGCACCTACCTTGCCACACCGGTCACGCCGCACGAACTCTACTACAAGCTCCTGCTCGAATACTTCGGCGCGGCCATCGAGTATGATCCCAACGCCGTCGCCGACCTGCCGGAGGGCTTCAAACGGCTGAGCTACCAGATTGACGCGGTGGCGCAGGGTTTCCGTCTTCTGGAAAAGCATGGTGGATTCTTCCTTGCGGATGTCGTCGGCCTCGGAAAGACGGTCATCGCCACGCTCATCGCCAAGCGGTTTTTCTTCCACAACGGCTTCCCCGAGCACCGCTCGCACACGCTGGTTGTCGTCCCTCCGGCATTGCGCGATGGTTGGGAGGCGACAAAGAAATCTTTCCGCCTCGACAACTGCGACATCATCAACAACGGCAGCCTGCACAAGGTGCGGCATCCCGAGACCTACGATCTCGTCATCGTGGACGAGGCGCACAAATTCCGAAACGACACCGCCGAGGGCTTCGATGAACTCCAGCGCATCTGTAAAACGCCGAGCCTGCGCGCCGTCAATGGGGAGCGGCAGCCGAAACGCGTAATGCTCGTAAGCGCCACCCCGCTGAATAATCGCCCCGCGGACATCCGCAACCTGATCTCGCTGTTCCAGGACTTGAAACACTCCACGCTCAGCGTCGGCAACCTCCAGCATTTCTTTGCCCAGCGGGAAAAGGAGTACCGTGAAGCCAGGCGAGAACCGGACATTCACGCCGCGCGCAGGCAGGTGATGGACATCTACGAAACCATCCGTACCCGCGTTATTTCAGACATCATCGTCCGCCGCACGCGCACCGACCTGAAGACGAACGAGGACTACGACCGCGACCTCGCCGAGCAGGGCGTTGTCTTCCCCGACATCGCCAAGCCGCGCCACATTCTCTACCCGCTCTCGCGCGGGCTGGAGCAGCTCTACGACCGCACGATGGGCCTGCTCTCCCTCACGGATGGCTCCGGCTTCACCTACAACCGCTACCGCGCCATTGCCTTCCTCAAACCCGAGAAGAAGGCGCGCTACCAACACGCCGACCGCGTCTCGCTCCAACTCGCCATCATCATGCGCCTCCTGCTCGTGAAACGGATCGACAGCAGTTTCCACGCGTTCCGGGCCTCGCTCGGTCGCTTCCGCGACGCCACACGCGTCATGGTCGAGATGTTCCAGAAGGGCAGCATCTACATCGCGCCGAATCTCGGTGTCACCGAGTTCCTGCTCGAAGGCCGCGAGGATGAACTCATCTCCCTGATCGCCGAGCGCGAAGCGACCGACCCCACGATCACCGTCTGCACACCAGCCGACTTCGAACCGGACTTCCTGCCGGGCTTGCAAAAGGACCATCAACTTCTCCGCGGCCTGTGCGATGAGTGGGAGAAATTCAAAGACGAAGACCCGAAACTCGACGAGTTTCTCGCCCGGCTGAAAGGCGAGTTGTTCGACCGCGAAATTAACCGCGACCACAAGCTCATCATCTTCTCCGAATCGCGCGAGACCACCGAATACCTCGCTGCGCGCCTCGCCGCCGCCGGCCACCAGCGCATCCTCACTGTGGACTCCACGACCCGCGCTGAGCGGATGCCCGTGGTCCGCGCCAATTTCGACGCCAATACCCCGGACAAAAGGCACGACTACGAAATCCTGCTCTCCACCGAGGTCCTCGCCGAGGGCGTGAACCTCCACCGCGCGAACATCGTCGTGAACTACGACACGCCGTGGAACGCCACCCGCCTCATGCAACGCATTGGGCGCGTGAACCGCATCGGCACCACCGCCCCGCGCATCTACATCTACAACTTTTACCCCACCGCCCGCGTGGACGACGACATCGAGTTGAAGAAGAAGGCCATTATGAAGCTCCAGGCCTTTCACACCGCGCTCGGTGAGGACTCACAGATCTATTCCGTGGACGAGGAAGTGGACACCTTTGGCCTCTTCGAGCGCACGCCGGAGGAAAGCGAACGCGATGAGCGGCTCGCCCTGCTCATGGAGTTGCGCCGCTTCCGCCGCGAGCAGCCCGAAGCCTTCGCCCGCGTGAAGGCGCTCCCGCAACGCGCCCGCACGGGCCGCGCCGATGCCGCGCGCGACAGCTCCACAGTCGCCTTCATTCGCAACCGCCGCCGCGACGCCTTCTACCGCATCCGCGGTGGAGAGGCGCCGGAGGAAATCACCCTCCTCGACGCCGCAAACGAGTTTCGCGCGCCCGACCCGGCGGAGAAATCCATCCCACTCCACGACGCGCACCACGCGCAGGTACAGCGCGCCATCGGCGCCTTTGGCGATGCCGTCATCGCCGACGCCCTCCAGCCGCAGGTCGTGGACGCCGCGCAGGGGCCAAACGAGAAGCGCGCCCTCTCGTTCCTCGATGCCGTGCTAGTGTTTCCGTTCCTCACCGAGCCGGACCGCCAACGCGTGCTCGCGGCCAAAACCGCCGTGCGGCGCGTTCGCTTCCAGAATCTCCAGCGGCAGGTGAACGCCCTCCAGCGTTCCCAAAAGACCGTGAAAAGCTCGCCCGCCGTCCTCACGGAAAAGCTCCTCGAAATCCTCAAAGCCTACCCGCTCGACGAACCGCCGCCGCCCGTTCCCCAGCCCGGCGGACCCGCCCCGCGTGCGGAGACCGAGCCCGACATCATCCTTTCGGAGTCTTTCACCGGAACCTCTTGCTTGCCTCCATGACCTCCCCAGCGTAACTTCATGCGCAGTGAGCCGCACAGTCCACCGCCGAAAAGCCGTCAGGCCGCTCCTCACCCCGGAGCAGCTCGGGCGGATCTTGTCCGAACGGCGTTCCATTTCCTCCGAGGACTTTTACCGCCAGATGGTGAAACACTTGGGGCGCCCGCTATCCCCCGGCAGAATGAAAGCCTTCGAGAATGGGCACGAGGTCTGGGTCTGCTGTTAGAACCGGCAGAGATTGACGCTTGGTTCGGCGCCCAGGGCTTCCACAGAATCACCCACTCCGCCTACTACCGCGCCGGGGACAATCTCGGTGTTTTCGACGCGCATGACAAGAATGTCATCCGCGCCGGGGAGGTCCTGGTCCCGTTCGATGTCATCCCCTGCCATCCGGCGGGCGGCTTCCTGAAGTTCATCGAAGACACCCTCACCGCAGGGCACACCCTCAAGGCCGTCCGCACCGTCACCACCCCCCGCCCATGACCCCCGCCGAACTCGAGCAGGAACTCGCCAAGCCCTACGACCGGGAAACCTGGGGCCGTTTGCTTTCCGTTCTCCTCCCTGGGCTTTCGATGTTCGCCTGGGACCACGAACTCCCCCTCCAGACCGAGTCTGAACGAGCCGCCGCCAACTCCCTCCGGCAGTTCGGCAGCGCACGACTCGCCGACGGCAAAGGCATCGGCTTTTTCCTGATCGAGGTCAAGTCCACCGTGGACCTCACCCGCAATCGCGTCGGCCTGCGCCGACTCGCCGCCCGCTGGATTGATCAGGACCAGCTTCACGCCGCCCTCGCCACCGCCTACCGGCCCGACACCGGCCACTACCGTCTCACCTTCGCCGCCCGCGAGAGCGCCTTCACCCCCGACCTCCAAGTGGTCAACACGGAGACCGACACCCGCCGCTTCACGTACGTGCTTGGCCCCGGCGAACGACGCCGTACTGCGGCCCAGCGCCTTGCCCGCCTCGCCGATCGCCGCCCGGACCTCACCCTCCAAGAGGTCATTGACGCCTTTTCCGTCGAGAAGCTCAACAAGGAATTCTTCGCCGACTTCTGCCGCGCCCGCGCCTCCCTCGCGGAGGATATCCGCTCCCGCAACAACCTGCCGGATCCTGCTGCTCGGGCCGAGGCCCAGATCATCCTCAACCGGCTCCTCTTCCTCTACTTCCTTGCACGCAAGGGTTGGCTGCACCGCGACCGCAATTACCTCGGCAACGCCTTTACCCGCATCGCAGGCGGGAACCCCGACGGCACGGACTTCTACAAGAAGTTTCTCGCCTATGTCTTCAACATCGTAAGCACCGAGTGGAGTGGGCGTGACAAAGCCGTCAGCCACCTCGACGAGACCGATCCCCGCCGCCACGACCTGCCCTTCCTCAACGGCGGCCTCTTCGCCGACGAACTCGCCAGCTTTGATGACGATGTCCGCCGCCGCCGAAACCTCGCCATCGGCAACGCCGTTTTTCACGGCGTCTTCACCGACCTCTTCGAACGCTACAACTTCACCATCCACGAGGACTCCGAGCGCGATGCCGAGGTCGCCGTGGACCCCGAAATGCTCGGGCGCATCTTCGAGGAACTCGTCCTGACCAGCACCGGCAGCGAAAGCGGCGGCAAGTCCCGCCGCCACGACACCGGCAGCCACTATACTCCCCGCCCCATCGTCCGCTACCTGTGCCGGGAGGCACTGGCCGCCTGGCTCGCCGACCGCCCCCCGTTTGCCGGAAAAGCCAACCCGCGTTCTTGCGTCGACGCTCTCCTCGCGCTCGACGCTTCCATTGGCCTCGACGACGAGACCTGGGAAAAACTCCGCTCTCTCCTCACCCCGGAAGAAGCCGCCGGCGCCCGCGACGCCCTGGACGACCTGCGCGCCTGCGACCCTGCCGTTGGCTCCGGCGCCTTTCCGCTCGGTCTCCTTCACGAATTGCTGAACGCTGTTCGCCTCCTCGACGCCTGCGCCCGAGGCAAAGACCCCGCCGAAACAGACCTCGATTGGCTTTACGACACCAAGAAACGCCTCATCGAACGCTGCCTCTACGGCGTGGACATCCAGCCCGAGGCTCTTGAAATCTGCAAACTCCGCCTGTGGCTCTCCCTCATGGTGGATCACCAGATCGGCGTGGACCCCGACCGCTGCGAACGCCGGACCTTTGCCTCCGCCCTGAAGAAGGTTGAACCTCTCCCCAACCTC
The DNA here is from genome assembly GCA_964435495.1 of uncultured Verrucomicrobiales bacterium. Lineage (GTDB taxonomy): Bacteria > Verrucomicrobiota > Verrucomicrobiia > JADLBR01 > JAIBCM01 > CAYSZK01. The sequence goes on along the minus strand of CAYSZK010000063.1, from coordinate 9,771 downwards.
GAATTCAAAATCCGCCGCGCCAACGCCCTTGTGGACACCATCCGCGGCCAGCGCCTCCACATCGAACGGCCCCGCCATGACGCCCCCATCCGCACCGTCCTGGCCCGCCTCCGCGACGCCAAACACGACTTCTACTCCGCCCCAACGGCCGCCAGAAAGCGCCGCCACCGCTTCGAGATTTACATGGCGACAGCCGAGCTCGCCCAGTTCGAGATTTCTTGGATGAAACGCGATCTCGGGCTGAAATTGGACGATTCTCCGGAAATCCGCGAGCGCGTCGCCCAACTTGACCGCATCGAACGCGCCCACGGCGAAGCCCGCAAACGCCTCGACGCCGCCAAGAAGCTCAAGGCCATCGCTCAGGAGGACGCCCTCGAGCGCCTCCGCGTCTGGTGGGAGGATCCCAAAGCGCCCACCTTCGTCTGGCAACTCGACTTCGCCGAGGTCTTCCACCGCGCCCCACGCTCCACACAGCGCGGCGATCTGCTCGCAGAGAACATCGCAGACGACCACGTCACAACCAGCCAGTTGAGCGGCTTCGATCTCCAAATCGGCAACCCACCCTATGTCCGCATACAAGTGCTCAAAGCCACCTCGCCCGCGGATGTGGACTGGTTTCGCGATCATTACGTCTCGGCGACCCACGGAAACTACGATCTCTACGTCGTCTTCATCGAACGCGCTCTTAAGCTCCTCCACTCCACCGGCCAGCTCGCCTTCATCGTCCCGCACAAATTCTTCAACGCCCAATACGGCGAACCGCTGCGCGAACTCATCGCCAAAGGCCATTATCTCCGCCACGTCGTCCACTTCGGGGACCAACAGATCTTCCCTGGGGCGACAAACTACGTCTGCTTGCTGTTCCTTGCCCGTTCGGGCGCGGAGGGTTGCCGGTTCGTTCGTGCCGATGTGTTGCAGATTTGGCTGGCTACCCTGCAAGGCGTAGAGGGCAAAGTCCCGAAGGCAAGAATCAGTCCAACGGAATGGAATTTCGCCGTCGGGAAGAACGCAGACCTGTCTGAGCGAATACGCAAGTCAGGCGAAATGCTCGGCGAAATGGCAGACGCATTTGTCGGTCTCCAAACAAGTGCTGATGATGTGTTCATTCTTGAATTGGTCAGCGAGGAATCGCGGACGATTCGCCTTCGGTCTCAGGTGCTTGACCACGAAGTCGTCCTCGAGAAGGCGTTACTCCACCCAATCGTCAGCGGTGAAGACGTGAAGGGCTACGCGCCTCTCCCGAGTCGGCAATTCATACTGTTTCCTTACCGCGTAACTAACGAAGTCGCTTCGCTGATTCCGTTCGAAGAGCTGCAGGAGAAGTACCGACGTGTCAGCGACTACTTGATGGAGAATCAGCCACGGCTTGCAGCGCGCGAGGGCGGAAAGTTCGACGACGATGCCTGGCATCGCTTTGGGCGTTCCCAGAACTTGGGAATCCAAGAGCGCCCTAAACTTTGCGTTCCCCGGCTTGTTGCGAAGCTTCACGCGGGAATTGACCTCGACGGGAATCGCTACCTCGACAACGTGGACGTAGGCGGGGTTACGTGGAAGCCACTCTTCGCACACTATGGCCTCCAGTTTCTCGCCGCGTTGCTCAACAGCCGTGTGCTCGCATGGTTCTTCCCGCAAGTGAGTGCTCCATTTCGAGGGGGCTTTCGCTCGGCCAATCGGCAATTCCTTTCACTGCTGCCTATCCCTCGGCCAGAACCTACTGCGAGGAGGGCCATCACTGACATGGTTGACTGGCTCCTTTTCCTCCACCGCCAACCGAGCGTGCGGACGGCAACGCCAGAGCACCCGCGCGACCCACAGTTGGCGGCGTGGTTCGAGCGCTGGGTAAACGCACTGGTCTATGAGCTGTTCTTCCCCGAGGAACTGCGCGCCCGCGGCCTGAGTTTCCTCCCGCTCACCGAGGATCTTGCCCCGCCGCCGCCCATAGCCGCGGCGGATGCGGCCGCAAACCTTGCCGCCGCGCGCACCGCCGTCGAGAAGCTGAGCGCCCCCAACCATGCCCTGCGCTGCGCCCTCGACCAACTCCAGACCCTTGATCTTGTCCGCACCATCGAAGGAGGCGCGTGAGAATTGTCCGGCTCACCGTCCGGGATTTTCGCGCCTTCCCCGGCACCTTCGAGTTGCCTCTTCCCAACGGTTGCAACCTGCTTCTTCACGGCGAGAACGGATCGGGGAAATCCTCCCTCGCCACCGCTCTACGCGAGTTCCTCGGTCTCGAAAGCCCGTTCCCACGACCCATCGACCGGTTCACAAACGGGTACAACTCCACCATCGAATTAACCAACGTCACTTTCTTCAAATAGTTGACGGTGGTTAACTGGACCTGTCGCCTCGCAAGGCGTTGATACGGAGGATGAAGTGAAGAAATCCGACGGCCAGCTTGAGATGTTCGAGGAGGAGGCTGCCCGCTCGTTGCTCGATCAACTGCTGGAGGAATCCCGCCTCTACAAGACGAGCAAGGATTACTTCGAGTTGCTGGAGTTCACGAAGCGGCTGCGAAATTTCGCGCCGTTCAACGCAATGCTGCTGCACGTGCAGAAGCCAGGCCTTACCTATGCGGCGTCCGCCTATGACTGGAAGACCCGTTTTGAACGGCGTCCGAAGGAGAACGTTCGCCCGCTGCTCATCCTGTGGCCGTTTGGCCCGGCGGCGCTTGTTCCACGGCTTCAGCGCGGTGGACAGGAGCAAGATGTCTTACGGGACAGCGAACGCCTCTTCAAAGTCACACGTGACCGCTTACTCGCCGCGAAGCGCGCGGGCGGCGAAGCGACAGTGTCGGAGCTGGAAGCAAGGATTGACTCTCAAGTCTTCCGCCTCTACTGGCTGACGCCGGAGGAGGTCGCCCTCATCCAAGTCAAGCCATGAAGTTCGTCTACACGCTCCACGCCGCGGCGCGGATGAAGAAGCGGGAATTGAAACCTGAATGGGTGGAGCGCGTGGCCGGACAGCCAGCCCGGATCGAAGACGACCCAACCGATGCGACGCTCGAACACCGACTCGCGCCCATCGCCGAGCTTGAGAACCGCGTGTTGCGGGTTATCCTCTCAAGAGACAAACCGCACCGAATCGTCACGGTGCATCTCGACCGTAGGATGAAAGGCCAACCATGAAACTGACCGTGGACCGCGAAGCTGACGCGCTTTATCTCGATCTCGACGACGCTCCCGCCTCTGAAAGTGAGGAGATCGCGCCCGGCGTGATTCTGGACTACAATGCAGAGGGGAAAGTCGTGGGCATCGAGATGCTGTATCTCTCGAAGCGTGTGAGCGTGGAAAAGCTCGCTTGCATGCAGCTCGAAACAGTCGGGGCATGACCCTCATGAGGCAAACCGCCGCCAGCCAGATCGCCGCGTATCTTCACCACGATACCTCTAGCGAAGGCTTTCAGCAGGAGTGGGTTGGGAGTAAACTTGCACACCCGTCCGTCGCAGCCACATTTCCGTGACCCCAGGAAACCTGCTCACGGCCCCCTTCACACCGCAATCGGCGCCTTGATCCCCGGGTGCGGATCGTACCCTTCGAGGGAAAAATCCTCGAAACGGAACGCGAACAAATCTTTCACATCCGGGTTCAAGCGCATCCGCGGCAGCGGGCGCGGGTCGCGCGACAGTTGCAGCCTGGCCTGCTCCAGGTGGTTCGCGTACAAATGCAAATCCCCGAACGTGTGCACGAACGTCCCCGGCTTGAGCCCGCACACCTGCGCGATCATCATCGTCAACAGCGCGTACGACGCGATGTTGAACGGCACCCCGAGGAACAGGTCCGCGCTCCGCTGGTAAAGCTGGCAGTTGAGTTCCCCGTCCAGGACATGGAACTGGAACAGCGTGTGGCAAGGCGGCAGCGCCATGCCCTCGACCTCCCCGGGGTTCCATGCCGTAACGAGGAGCCGGCGGCTGTCCGGGTTCTTCTGGATCATCTCCACGACCCGCTGGATTTGGTCGATCGACCGGCCGTCCGCCGTCCGCCAGTCCCGCCACTGCGCGCCGTACACGCGCCCGAGGTTTCCCTCCGCGTCCGCCCATTCGTCCCAGATCGTCACGCCGTTCTCGCGAAGGTACCGCACGTTCGTCTCCCCCTTCAGGAACCAGAGCAGCTCGTGGATCACCGACTTGAGATGCACCTTCTTGGTGGTGACCAGGGGGAATCCGTCCCCCAGCGGGAACCGTTTCTGCGCGCCGAAAACCGAGTACGTGCCCGTGCCGGTGCGGTCCCCCTTAAACTTCCCCTCGTCCAGCACCAGCCGGAGCAATTCATGATACTGCCGCATCCCGTCCTTATCGCCCCGATCGGCGCGCCAATCCAGCCCGGAAACCGCGCCGCAACAGGCCGCAACGCACGGACCGGGGCTGGCCCGCGATTTTGTGCGGCCGACTATTGCCTCTCCGCCAAACAAGGCTGTGGCCGGGCCCAGGCCTATGCCCGCGAATTCGTCGGCATCCTCCGCGCCCATCTCGCGGCCCGGCGGTCCCCGCAAGCACAGTCGCGGAGGCGGACGCCGGAAGGCGCAGCCGCGTCAGATTCCGCCGCCGGGGACGGACTGGCGTTCGCCTGGTCCCGGATCGTGCGCCATCGCCATCGCCATCGCCGTGAGCCGGGCCAGCGACTCCTCAACGCTCTCCTTGCCGGTATGCAACTCCAGATCGGGCCGTTCCGGGGCTTCATAGGGCGAGTCAATGCCCGTGAACCCCTTGATCTCGCCGGCGCGCGCCCGCTTGTAGAGGCTCTTCGGGTCCCGCGTTTCGCAGACGGCCAGCGGCGCGTTCACATAGACCTCGGCGAAGGGCACGCCGCCCGAATGGCACGTCTCCCGCACACGCCCGCGTTCGGAGCGGAACGGCGAAATGAGCGCCGTGATCACCACCAGCCCCGCCTCCGCCATCAACCGCGCCACCTCCCCCGCGCGCCGGATGTTTTCCGACCGGTCCTCTCCAGAAAACCCGAGGTCCGAGCACAGCCCGTGCCGGAGGTTGTCCCCGTCAAGAATGTACGCCGCGATCCCGCGCCGGAACAGCGTCCGCTCCAGCGCCACCGCCAGGGTGGACTTGCCGGAACCCGAGAGCCCGGTGAGCCAGATCACCGCGCCCCTGTGGCCCAGGTGGCGCACCCGCGCCTCGCGCGAAATGTCCCCTTCGGTCCAGGAAATGTTCGAGCTGGCCACCGCCCCGGCTTCCACCCGCGCGTATTCCGCTCCGTAGATGACGCCGCCCCCGCCGATCCGCCCGTCCTGCAACAGCACAAACCGCCCCGTCTCCCCGATCCGTTCCGCGTTGTCGAACGCCAGCGGTCGCCGCGCCCGCAGGGTCACCTCGGCGACTTCGTTCTTCCGGATATCCGACCGGTCGCCCCCGGCCACGTCCAGCGTGCTCGAATCGATCACCCGGTGAATCCGCGCCAGCCGCGCGCTTGTTGCAGCCGTGCCCAGCCGCATCTCGTAAAGTTCCCCCTCCCGCAACGGCGCCTCCCGCAACCAGAACAACCGCGCCTGAAACTCCCGCCCCTCGGCCGGCCCCTCCTCCGGGTGGCTTCCAATCTGCCCGCGCTCGACAAAAATCTGTTCCTCCAGCGTGACTGCCACCGCGCCCCCGGCGCGCGTTTCCGCCACCGGCGCCTTCGCCCCCCACGCCTCGATCGATTTCACCCGGCTCCGCTTCCGGTCCGGCCAGAACACCACCTCGTCCCCAACCCGCACCTTCCCCGCCTCCACCCGCCCCGCGATGATCCGCCGCTCGTCAAACCGGTACACGTCCTGCACCACCAGGCGCAAGGGCAGATCGTCCCGCGACGCCGGGGGCCGGAACGCGTCCAGCGCCTGCAAGATCGACGGCCCCCCAAACCACGCCATCTCGGGGCTTGGCTCCGTGATGTTGTGCCCCAATTTCGCCGACATGGGAATGAAATGGGCCGGTTTCACCCCCAACTGCGCCAGAAACGCCGTGTACTCCCGTTCGATCTCCCGGAACCGCTCCTCCCGGAACCCGGCCAGGTCCATCTTGTTCACCGCCACGATCACCTGCCCCACCCCGAGCAACGACAACAAAAACCCGTGCCGCCGCGACTGCTCCCGCACCCCCTCGTGCGCGTCGATCAACAGGATCGCCGCGTCCGCGCTCGCCGCCCCCGTCACCATGTTCTTGAGAAACTCCTTGTGCCCCGGCGCGTCGATGATCACGTACCCGCGCCGCGCCGTCCGAAACTGGATGCGCGTGGTGTCGATGGTGATGTTCTGCTCCTGCTCCTCCAAAAGCGCGTCCAGCAGGAACGCATACTCAAAATCCATCCCCTCCGCCTCGCACGCCTTCCGGATCGACTCCGCCTTGCCTTCCGGCAGGGAGTTGGTGTCAAAAAACAACCGCCCAATCAGCGTGGACTTGCCGTGGTCCACATGGCCCACGATCACGATCTTCAACCGTTCCGCTTCACTCATTTCTCGTCACTTTCGCTTTCGCCTTCCTTCCGCGCCCCGTACGGCGCGCCGTCACATGAACCCTTTCGCCCGCAGCTTCTGCATCGCGTTGCGCTCATGATGGTCCTGCGCGCGGCCCGCCCGCTCGGACACCCGCGTCACCCGCAGCTCGTCGATGATCTCCGCAATCGACGACGCCGGGCTCTCCACCGGATGGGTGATCGGCCAGCAGCCCAGCGACCGGAACCGCTTGAGCTTGCCGTCCTTCCCATCCTTCCGCGCAAAGTACATTTTCGGAATCGGAATCTCCTCCCGCTGAATGTAAAGCCACACGTCCAGTTCTGTCCAGTCCAGCAACGGTTGCACCCGCACATGCTCGCCCGGCTTGATCTGGGTCGTGAACTGGTTCCAGAACTCCGGCGGCTGGTCCTTGTAATCCCATTCAAACTCCGCGTTCCGCGGCGAAAAATACCGTTCCTTCGCCCGCGTCGGGTCTTCATCCCGCCGAATCCCCGTGATCAACGCCTCCCACCCGCGCTCCGCCATCACCTGCTGCAACGCCACGGTCTTCAACTCGTGCGTCACAGTCACAGGATCGTGCGTCTCATACCCCACCCCGCGCCTGTACCGGGCCTCCTCGTTGACCTTCACCACCAGCTCCAGCCCGTAATGCGCCCGCGCCCACTCCCGGAACTCCAGCATCTCCGGGAACTCGTAGGTCGTATCGACATGCAGAACCGGAAACGGGATGCGCCCGCAGAACGCCTTCTTGGCCAGCCAGATCAGGACGTTGGAATCCTTGCCCATCGACCACGGCATCGCAATCTTCTTGAAAGAGTGGAACGCCTCCCGAAATATGAAAACGCTCTGCGCCTCCAACTGGTCCAAATGATCCATATCCCTATCGGGATAGTCGTTTTTTGTCGCACTGCAAGGATTTTCTGCTATCTGCCTGGTTGTAGCGTCTTCATGCCAACCTAAGACCCATGGCCTCAGCCGTCATACACCCCCACGCCGCGCAGCCCAAGACCTCCAACCACGCAGTGGACTGGGCCGAAATGGCGCAAAAACTCGAAGGGCTCCCGGCCACGCAACGCGTTGAGTGGGCCGTCTCAATCTTCGGCGACAAACTCGCCCTCAGCTCCAGTTTCGGCGCCCAGTCCGCCGTCGCCCTACACCTCGTCACCGCGGTCGTCCCCAACATTCCCGTTGTCCTCATCGACACCGGCTACCTCTTCCCCGAGACCTACCGCTTCATCGACGAACTTGCCGAACGGCTCTCGCTCAATCTCAAGGTGTTCCGCTCCCCGGTCTCCGCCGCGTGGCAGGAGGCCCGCTACGGACGGCTTTGGGAACAGGGCCTCGACGGGATTGAGCGCTACAACCAGATCAACAAGGTCGAACCCATGCGGCGAGCCCTCGCCGAACTCGGCGCCCAATGCTGGATCGCCGGCCTCCGCCGTTCCCAGGCATCCACCCGCGGCCTGCTGCCCGTGCTCTCCCGCCAGGATGGCCGGTTCAAACTCCATCCCATCCTCGACTGGTCTGATCGCGACATCTTCCAGTACCTCAAGAAACACGGCCTCCCCTACCACCCGCTCTGGGACCAGGGTTACGCCTCGATCGGCGACGTGCATACCACCCGCAAGCTCACCGGCGACATGACCCCCGAGGAAACCCGCTTCTTCGGCCTCAAGCGCGAGTGCGGCCTCCACGAGGGCGCCACCTCGGACTATTCCATCTGAACCCGATGTTTGCCGCCTGGGAGGAGCGCGGGGTTGAGGAATATCGGATTCTTGACGCGCGCGGCAGCGCGAAGCGCTTTGGAGTGCTCCGCCTGGGCGGAGCTTTCAAAGCGTCCCGCCGGAACAAACCCGCCCCAAGCGCCGGTGAAAAGCGAGCCGGCAACTGGGAACCCGAATCCACCTGTTCCCACGCGATCATTCATGAGCTTCACCCATGTTTTGAACAGACCCGGATTCGCCGTTCGCAGCCCCGTTGGCGCCGCAGTAGGACCCGACGGCAGCCGTCGGTGACGCCGGAACTGGAGCGCGCCGCGCCGTTCGGGGCGCTCCCGACGACTGCCTACGACAGCCCGGCCAAGGAAAGCCTCGCTGCGCGTCCAGGTTTCGGGCTTGCGGCCCCGACACACTCTGCTTCAATCCCCGAAATAGGCCGCAGTCGCAGAAAAGTACGACTGCTGCCTAATATATGTTCGCCCAACCAACACACCGCACGCCGATACTATGGGAGCTAAGACATGGATGATTGCATATGTCGATAGTGGCACGAAGCCCGTTGATGTGTTTTCCGCGAGCCCTCAGCTTGGCCGTGACGCATCCAGCAAGCTGGCGATGGAGCTTTTCCCAGACATGAAGCTTGTTCCTGACGCCGATGGATCGCTGTCCTACACTTGTCCTCCACGTAAGCAGGGCCCTTGACTATCTCTTTGGATACTCTCTTGAGGGTGGCCCAGCCGACGACCTGCCGGATGCGCCCAGATCTGATGCTGATGCAATTGTCTTGGCAGGCTTTAGAGGGAGTAAACCATGGTGGAAGACATGGTGAATAGCCACATAAGGGCGAACAAAACGGATGCAGGCAACGGCTCGTATGGCACCTGTCGTGTCATCGACGCTTTCCGCTCGCCGTCGCCAGATCCGAGTCGTTCGGCAGAAAACCATGTCTGACATTGATCTCATCCGCCACAGCCGCATCGGTCAGTTTGGACGTGTCCCCATTTATCTTTGTCACGAAGATGGTTGCTGGCTCGGTAAACTGCCCCTTGAGCCATCGAGCGTGGCTTTGCGTAACGCGATTTGTATCGGCGGAGGCGGTGGAGAGCATCCAGCCGCTGTGATCAACCACCCATGGACTTGTGTTCGAGCATTTCTGTCGGGCGCCTCTGATGGCGCAGTGGATATTATTTTCTGTTACGGACTTTCCGAGAAGGAATGGCAGAATCGTTTTTTTTCTGATTTCGAGCCATACCGTGGGTCTATGAGCTTTCGACAGTGGATGGCTGAATGCGTTGGGGAATTCCTCTTCTTTATGCTGTCCGATATCGATTCAAGAATAGAAGAACTGCGGGCAAAGCACAAAGACATCATTCAACCTAGTTACGAGATGGTTGCAATTCCTTGGTATCCATATTTGGGCCGGGCCGACTACTGGAAAATAGAAAAAGCCGGCGCATTGACCTAACCCCCACAAGGTGGCACTCGGGCTGCTAAAGCACCCCGGCCGCCAGCATTCCGGGGCAGGTCATGCGGGACGGCAAAATGAAAGCACTGGCTGCGCATAGAATCGAAGCCGATAACGCGAATACCTGAATCAAGTGATAAAACGAGAATC
>CAYSZK010000062.1:0-22618 GCA_964435495.1 uncultured Verrucomicrobiales bacterium | reverse complement strand
CCCCTCATCCCATGAGCACACAAACCGCCATCATCGGCGCCGGAGGCATGCTCCGCTACCACGCCCAGGGCTTCCGCAACGCCGGCGCCGACATCGTCGCCGTCGCCGACGTCAACGCCGAAGCCGCCGCCCGCGCCGCCGCCGCCCACAACATCCCCCAACACTTCGGCGACCCCGCCGCCATGCTCAAAGCCTGTCCCGGCATCCAGGCCGTCAGCGTCATCACCCCCAACAAATTCCACAAACCCCTCGTCCTCCAGGCCCTCGAAGCCGGCAAACACGTCTTCTGCGAAAAACCCCCGGCCCTCAACGCCGCCGAAGCCGCCGCCATGGCCGCCGCCGCCCAAAAGGCCGGCAAACGGCTCATGTTCAACTTCAACAACCGCGCCCGCCCCGAGTCCCGCGCCATGATGGAATATATCCGCGCCGGCGCCGTCGGCCGCATCAATTCCGCCCAGGCCAAATGGTGCAGGCGCGCCGGCATCCCCGGCTTCGGCGGCTGGTTCACCAACAAAGCCCTCGCCGGCGGCGGCCCGCTCATCGACCTGCTCCACATGCTCGATCTCGCTCTCTACTTCATGGGGTATCCCGAGCCCGCCTCCGTCCTCGCCCAGACGTTCCACGACTTCATCAACGACAAGAATTTCAAGGGTCCCTGGGGCCTCGCCGACGGCGGCGGCCCCACCGACGTCGAAGCCGCCGCCCACGGCTTCGTCCGGTTCCGCACCGGCCAGGTGGTTTCCTTCCAAATTTCCTGGGCCGAAATGGTCCGGCGCGAGGAGGTCTCCGTCACCTTCCAGGGCGCCAAAGCCGGCGGCATGGTCCGGCGCCTCTTCGGCGCCGACGGCCTGGACGAAACCGCCATCGACGCCTGCGAGCTGTACTCCCAGGAGGGCGGGCGCTCCGTCAACCGCGAAATCCTCGTCCCCGCCGACGAATCCATGGGGCGCCTCGGGTCCGCCGCCAATTTTATCCGCGCCATCGAGGGCGCCGAGGAACCGCTGAACACCCCGGACCAATCCGTCGCCCTCATGAAAATCATCGACGCCGCCTATCTCTCCGCGCAGTCCGGCAAACCCATCGAGATCGCTTGACCCCCGCGCTTCCCCCCCCAACCCCACCGGAATCCCCATTATGAACCGCAAACTTCGCATGGGCATGGTCGGCGGCGGGCGCGGCGCCTTCATCGGCGGCGTCCACCGCATGGCCGCCCGCCTCGATGGCCGCGCCGAACTCGTCGCCGGCGCCTTCTCCGCCGACCCCGAAAAGTCACGCCTCTCCGGCGAGGACCTGTGGCTCGACCCCAAACGGGTCTATGGCAGCTACGCGGAAATGGCCGCGCGCGAAGCGGAACTTCCCGCGGACCAGCGCATCGACTTCGTCTCGATTGTCGTGCGCAACAACGAGCATTTCGCCGCCGCCAAGGCCTTCTTGGAAGCCGGGTTCCACGTCATTTGCGACAAGCCCATGACCCGCACCCTCGACGAAGCCCTCCAGTTGCGCGGCATCATCCGCAAATCGGGCCGCGTCTTCGCGCTCACGCACAATTACACCGGCTACCCCATGGTCAAGCAGGCCCGCGACATGGTCCGCCAGGGCGAGCTCGGGCGCCTGCTCAAGGTCGTGGTGGAATATCCCCAAGGCTACGCCATCGGCGCCGTCGAGTCCGGCAGCTCCGCCATCTCCAACTGGCGCGCCGACCCCGCCGTCGCCGGCGCCTCCAACTGCATCGGCGACATCGGCACCCACGCCGAAAACCTCGCCCGCTACATCACCGGCCTGCGCATCGACAGCCTCTGCGCCGAGTTCACCTCTTTCATCCAGGGCCGCCAGCTCGAAGACGACGGCAACCTGCTCCTCCGCTTCCAAGACGGCGCCAAAGGCATCCTCTACGCCTCCCAGGTCTCCACCGGCGAGGAGAACAACCTCAACATCCGCGTCTTCGGCACCAAGGCCTCCCTCCAATGGTTCCAGGAGCATCCCAACGAGCTCGTCGTCAAGGCCGCCGACAAACCCCAGCAAATCTGGCGCCGCGGCAACTCGTATCTCTCCGAGTCCGCACGGAAATTTTCGAGGCTGCCCTTCGGCCACCAGGAAGCCTTCATCGAAGCCTTCGCCAACGTTTATCTCGCCGCTTTCGAGGCCATCGAGGACGCCATCGAAGGCCGCCCCGCGCGCGCCTACGAATTCCCGAACGCCGACGACGGCGTCATCGGCATGGCCTTCATCGACACCGCCGTCAAGTCCGCCCGGTCCGACGCCAAGTGGACCCCGTTCCCCGACGTCTGACCATTGGGTGATTCCTTTTGGACTGCGGTGGCGGAGCGCGGCGGCGACACCGCTTTCAAAAGCTGCGTCCGGAGACCGCGGTCCCTCCCCCCCCCGCCAAAGCGGTGTGGCGGCCAATGGCTTTCCCCAAAGGCCTTCCCGCCGCCCTTACATCGGCTCCTGCCCCTGCCGCGCCAGTTGGAACTCCGTTCCTTTCCGCCGCATCGCCGACAGCAGCCACTCCCGCAACACCATCTCCCGCGCCTCCACCAACAGCCGCTGCCGCGCCCGCCGCAAATCCGCGTCCGCCACAGGGTCCCGCCCCCGCGCCGCCACCCGGATGAACATCGGTCCGTCCGGCCCCGGATAGACCTGGCTCACCTGCCCCGTCGCCGTCTGCAACGCCAACCCGCGCACGACCCGCTCCGTGTCGTCCGCCGCCTCCGGCTGCTCGGCCAGCGTCACACCCTTCCGCACAACCGGCTTCAATCCAAGCTCCTTGAACGCCGCCGCGGGGTCCTTCCCCGCCGCAAGGGCCTCCGCCAGTTTTTCGCGCCCGGTTGACGCCGCCACCGACGCCGCGTCCGCCGCGCGCTCCCGGCGCAAGTCCGCTTCCACCTCCTTGCGCGCCTTCTCAAAAGGCATCGGCTGCGCTCCCCGGCTCTCCGCCAGCAGCATCACCAGAAATCCGCCGCCCGCCTCGACCGGATCGCTGTCCGGTTGCTCCGGCGCCAGCTGAAACGCCGCGCGCGCCGCCGCCAGGGAATTGGTCATGCCGGGCAGGCCCTCCCGCATCGCGAAAAAGCCGCTCTCTTCCACCCGCAACCCCCGCTCCGCCGCCAGCTTCGCAAACGCATCCGCCCGCCCCGCCCCGTCCGTTTCCTGGAGCTTCACCGCGAACGCCAGCGCCGCCTCCCCCGCTTTCTGCCTCGCCGCCTTCGCGTCCGCCGCCCCGGACTCCGGTTCGAAACGCACGTACCGAACCCGCCGCGCCGGCGGTTCCGAGTACTTGTCCGCGCCCGCCTCGTAGGCCTTCCGCACTTCGTCGTCCGCCGGCGCCACCGACGCCGCAAACCCGGTCTCCTTGAACTCGAAAACTTCGATGTCCGTCGGCGCGTGCAACCGCACCGCCAAATCCCGCGCCTCCGCGTCGGGGACCGACGCCCCCGCCGTGAGCACCGCGATCACCCGCTCGCGTTTGACCTCCTCCTTCAGCGCCTCCTCGAACCCCGCCTCGGTCATCCCCATCGCCGGCAGGGTCCGCTCCACAAAGGTCTGGTACTGCCGCGCGTCAAACGCCCCTTGCGCGTCGGTGAACATTGGATGCCGGTGGATGATCGACGCCAGGTCGGCGTCCGGCACGTCCACCCCCAGCCGCCGCGCCTCGTGCCGCAGCAACAACTGCTGCCACGCCTGGCTTTGCAGGTAACGCCGCACTTCGTCCGAGTCCGGAAACTCCCGTCCCATGCGCAGCATCTGCATAAACCGCGCGTTCCCCATCGCCTTCTGGAACTGCGGCGCCGTCACCGCCCGCCCCTCAATGCGGGCCACCGCCGCGCGGTTCATTGTTTCGCCCGGATGATTCGAGTAGGTGCCCCACAGGCTGAAGGAAAGGACCACCACCACCACCAGCACCCATAACAACGGCTTCGACCACTGCCTGATCAATGTAATCATGAATTTTCTCCAAAATCCGCGTTGACCGCGCGCCCGCTTCCGTTTAAGTCCTGTGCATGCCAGATGCGAGGAAGTTGGCGGCCGTGCTGGTCGCTGTGGTGTTTGCAGCCCCGTGCCTCCGCGCGCAAGACAAAATCGTCACCCGCACCGGAACCCAGGAAGGCCGCATCACCGGCATGGCCGCCGATGGTTCCCCCCTCATCAAGCTCGCCTCCGGCGTCGAAACCAAGGTCAACCGCGCCGATGTCGTCTCGGTCACCATGGCCGAACCCCAGGCCATGGCCGCCGCGCGCGAAGCCGCCGCCGCCGGCAACTGGGACGCCGCGCTCAAGGCGGTTCGCGAACCCGCCACCAAGTTCCGCGGCCTCCCCGCCGCCTGGGTCATCGAAGCCCTGGGCATGGTCGGCGACGCGCTCATGGCCGCCGGCGACTTCGCCGGCGCGCGCACCCATTACGACGCGTTCGCGAAGGCTTACGCCGGCTCCCCCCTGGCCGCCCAGGCCGATGTCGGCCTCGCCCGGCTCGCCATCGCCGAAAAACGCCTCCCCGACGCCGACAAGATTCTCAGCCCCATCGTGGCCGAAGCTTCCAAGGTCCTCCTCCCCGACGACGCCACCGCGCGCGTCTATGGCGCCGCCTTCTTCGCCGCCGGCGAACTCGAAGAAGCCCGGTCCCAACCCTCCGCCGCGCTGGAAAATTACCTGCGCGTGGTCACCCTCTACGCCTCGAACCCCTCCCTCGTCGCCCTGGCCCAGGCCCGGGCGAAATCGTTGGCGGCGGAGCCCGGCGTTTTTGTCAAAGAGCCAAACAAGGAGTAAAGTCAGACCATGAAGATGCAGCAGAAATGGATTCTTATCGCGTTCGCCGCCGCGGCCCTCGCCGCCGGCGCCATTGACTCGGCCCTCGCCCAGGAGGCCGGCGCCCACGCCGACACCGGCAAGGGCAAAACCTTCGGCCAAATCTGGCAGGAGGGCGGCTGGGTCATGTACCCGCTCACCGCCTCGTCCATTCTTATGGTCGCCTTCACCGCCGAAGGGTTCTTCAAGCTCCGCTTCGCCAAGCTCGCCCCGGCCGCCCTCCGCGCCAAGGCACGCGAGCTGGTCGCCCAGGGCAACTACCAGGAGTTCTGGCAGACCTGCAAGGAAAACCCCTGCTTCTTCAGCAATGTCTGCGCCGCCATGCTCGAACGCATCGGCCGCGGCAAAGACGTCGCCGAACGCATCACCCAGGAGGTCGCGATCAAGGAGGCGTCCATGCTCAAGACCCGCAACACCTATCTCTCCGTCATCGGCGTCGTCACGCCCATGATCGGGTTGAGCGGCACGGTCACCGGCATGATCAAGGCCTTCGCCACCCTCGGCCAGGCCGGCATCACCGACCCCGCCGCCCTCTCCGCCAACATCTCCGAGGTGCTCATCGCCACCGCTTACGGCCTCATCGTCGCCATCCCCGCCTTCATCTTCTATTACATCCTCCGCAACCGCGGCCAGGCCGTCGTCATCCTCGCCGATTCCGAAATCAACCGCCTGATTGAGGACATCCCCTTCGAAGAGCTCCACGGCCTCAAGATCGGCGAGAGTTTCACCGCCGGCCAGGGCGCCGCCGCCGGCGCCGCACGGAAGGCCTCCATGGCCCTCACCACCAACTGCCCCGTCTGCAACGCCACCATCAAACGCGGCGAAACCCCCTGCCACGCCTGCGGCGCCGTGCTCGAATGGGGCGAGTAACCCCGGAGGCCCCCCATTTCCCAACCCTTCACCGGACCTGAACCATGAGCGGCAGCGGACGAAAAAAGGTGGATATGTCCACCTACCTCACCGACGACGAGGACCCCGAGTTCCAGATCGCCCCGATGATCGACGTGCTCCTGGTGCTGCTCATCTTTTTCATGTCGATCACCACGACCGACGTCCTCCAGAAAGACCAGTTCATCACCCTCGCCGAAGCCGCCAATTCCAAAAAACCGGACAAAAAAACCAACACCGGCCAGGCCATCGTCAATATCGGCTGGGACACCGGCGCCAAAACCGCCGTCTTCAAAATCGACCAGACCGTCTATCCCGTGACCTATCTGGTCCAGGAACTCGGCAACCGGAAGGCGATCAATGACAAGATGAACCCGGGCTCCAAATTCCGCGTCATCGTCCGCGCCGACAAGGATGTCCAATACCGCTACACCCAGGATGTCATGCGCGCCTGCGGCGCCGTCGGCATCAGCGAACTCACTTTTTCAGTCATCCAAGTCGGCGCGTACACGCGCGGCGGCACAGAAGGGAGATAACCACCATGGCGGGCGGAGGCGGCGGAGGCGGCGGAGGCGGGGAACCCGATTACGGGCTCCAAATTGCGCCCATGTTGGACGTGATGTTTGTGCTCATGCTCTTTTTCATGGTCATGGCCGGCACCCAAAAGAAGGAAGCCGAACTCGGCATTGACCTGCCCGCGGACAACCCCGGGGCCAGCGAGGCCACTCCGCCTGCGCCCGTCTATGTCAAGGTCAGCCCCGAAGGCCAGGTCTTCTACAACGATCTGCCCGTTGATACGCCCGGCTCCCAGGATCTCCTGGGTCTGCGCGACCGCCTCAAGCGGGCCATGGAATTCAACAACAAAAGCCCCGTCATCGTCATCCCCGCCGACGCCGTCAAGCACCAGCGAATCGTCGATGTAATGAACGCCTGCTCGGAATCCGGCGTCCTGAATTTGAGTTTCGGCAGCTCCTGATCCCCCGCAAGCAACCCTCCACCCGGAAACACGACCATGGCCATGGACCCCGACGAGAAGAAACACTGGATCGAGCGCATGCTCAACGCGCAGTTCTTTGTGTACGCCCTGCTGGTCCATGTCATCGCCTTCATCCTCCTCGCCGGCACGGTCATCATCAGAGCCCTGGTTCCCACCAAGTCTTTCATCTCCACCACGCTCATCGCCGGCGAAGGCCTCGGCGAAGCCCCCCCGCCGCCGCCCCCCGCGCCCACGGAAACGAAGCAGTTCGACGTCCAGGTCAACCAGAACCCCATGGACCTCAAGGTCAGGGAGATTATCGCCTCCTCAGCCCCCAGCGCCTCTTTTTCCCTCCCCCAATTCATCGCCCCCACCCCCACCCCAGGCGCCGCTTCCACGGCCTCCAGCGCGGCCCAAAACATCGCCCAGAATACCGTCGGCACCTTCAGCCGCGAACAGCTCAAGAGCATCAAGGATTTCACCAAGAACTGGGTCAAAAGCGGCGGCTCCGGCGGCCCGCGCGGCATCGTCGCCGAGTTTCCCATCTACGTGGGCCAGCTTTCCAGCGGCAAGGATTCCCTCGCCAACATCGCCCTCAAGGACGGGACAACCGACACCATCATCGGCGGCGCCATCCCCAACCTCAGCGAAATGATCAACCGCTTCAGCAAAGGCCGCATCCGGGCCAATCTCCAGGGCAAAATCCTCCGCCTCGCCAGCAACGAGATTTTCGACACGAAACCGCCTTTCATCTACATCACCGGACGGCGCGATTTCAAACTCACCGACCAGGAAGTCGAAAACCTCCGCAAATACCTGATCACCGGCGGCTGCATCTGGGGCGACAACGCCCTCCCCGGCCGCCGTTCCCCCTTCGATATCGCCTTCCGGCGCGAAATGAAGCGCGTCATCCCCGACGCCGACAAGCCCTTCATTCCCATCCCGCCCGACCACCCGATCTATACCAAGGGATTTTTCAAGCTCGACCAGGTTCCCACCGGCCTGAATTTCAACCGGGAACTCATCGAGGCCATCAAGATCGATGACATCGAGGTCGTCGTCTATTCCATGAACGGTTACGGCACCATGTGGCAGGTCATGCCCACCGAGGACGAAAAGGACATCGACCGCGAACTCCTCGCCTGGGGCCACCACTGGATGTACGACCGCCGGGACATCCTCTTCCGCAATGTTGATCCCAAGGCTCTCGGGGAAACCTACAAGGTCGGCATCAACATCGTCGCCTATCTTCTCCTTCGCTACGAGACGAAACTCCGCTCCATCAGCTTGTGAAAACCCCCGCCCTTTTCCTCTGCCTCGCCGCCGCCCTGCCCGCCTCCGCCCCAGCCCAAACCAACGCCCCGGCGGCGCCCTCGGGACCCGCCTCGATGCTGCCCAACGGCGACTTCTCCAAAGCCACCCCCGCGGAAAATCTCTGGGACGGCGTCGATTCCACCGGCAAACTCAAGGTGCCCCAGTTCAGCCGCGAAATCGCCACGCAGTCCGGCGACCTCGGACGGGTTCCCATGCCCGCTTCGCCGGCCGTCGCCGACCTCAACGGCGACGGGCTCCCCGACCTTCTCGTCGGCGATCCCACCGGATTCATATGGTTCTTTCCCAACTCGGGCGAACCCAAGAAACCCGCCTGGACCAACGGCGAAATCCTGCCGGTCTATCTGTACGACCCCGTCCGCTGGCTGCCGCTGGAGGGCCCGCCCCGCTGGCGCTACGCGTTCGGCGAACGCGGGCGGTACGTGCCCCGGCTCACGCTGGCCGATTGGGAAGGGGACCGGCGTCCGGACCTCGTCGTGGGCACGTTCAACGGCGAAATTTTTTCTGTTACGCTCGACGCCAGCGGCGGCAAGGTGCGCCCCACCTCCGCCAACCTGAAAAGCCTGATCGTCGATATTACCGACAACAAGACCCACTGGGGCAACCTCTTCGCGCCCCAGGTCGCCGATTGGAACAAGGACATGAAGCCCGACCTCATCATCGGCGAAGGAACCTACTCCGCCAACACGGTCTGGCTCGTCGCCAACGAAGGCTCCGCCAGCTCCCCCAAGTTCAATGGCGCCAATCGCCAGCCCCTCGTTTTCGGCGAGGGCCGCGAACAGCTTACCCCGGTGGTTGTCGATTGGGACAATGACGGGCGCATCGACCTGCTCGTCGGCGATTACAAGGGCGAACTCTGGGTCTATCTCAACAAATCCGATGAGGTCGCCCCCATCCCGGCGCCGCAACCCCCTGTCATGGTCCGCATCGGCACCAGCACCAGCCTCGGCTCCATGATCTCCCCCTCCGTCGCCGACATTAACGGCGACGGCCTGTTCGATCTCGTCATCGGACGCACCAGCGGCGCCATCCAGTTCGCACTCAACGCCGGAAAACCCGGCGAACCCTCCTTCCCCAAACTCGAAGACCAGGCGGGCAAGGACGTCTATCCCAGGCGCAATCTGCCGAACGCCTGGGATGCCAGCATCTCCGCCGGGGTCCCTTATTTCGTCCTCGAACAGGTCGAGGAACCCGGCAACACCCCGGTTCCTCCCAATCGCAGCGGCGGCGCCTGCCTCAAGTTCTCGCGCATGAAGCCCCCCGGCATGTTCGTCACCGGCACGTTCCCCGACGCGGTCTTTCCCGAAAGGTACAACATGGTCCGCTGCACGGAAAGCGCCAAGCTGCACACAGGCAAGTCCTACACTCTTTCCATGTGGGTCAAAATGTCGGGCTTTTCCAAGGCCTCGTGGACCCTCGAAGGCGATTTTCGCAGGCGCATGTCCGGCAAGGAAGGCCAGAACCGCCGGGGCGAACAAATCTACAAAGGCGGTTACATGCCCGCCGGCAAAAGCACAATCACCGACTCCGTCCCCGCAACCGGGTGGCGCGAACTCCGGAAAACCTTCAAAATCGGCGGCGACGACAAGGAGCAGGACCCCGAGATTGCCAACATCAATCATGATCTCTGGTTCGAACTCGAAGGCACCGGCGAGTTCTATCTCGACGACGTGAGGCTCGTGCCCGCCAACTGACCCGGTCCCCCCCCCCCGCCCATGAACCGGCGCGTCCTCTCCCTCCTGGCCGCCACCACCGCCGCGTTCGCCGCGTGGCCGGTCCTGTACGCTGCCCTCCCCCTCCCCTCCGGCACCGTCCCCATCACCGGCCTCTTCTCTGAACCCGTCCTCCTCACCTCCCGCGTCGATCTCACGGTCTTCTCCGGCCGGGACCTCCGCGGTCCTCTCGGCACCCTCGCCGTCGGCGCCGCCTGCGAACTCATGGCTTGGTCCCGCGAGGTCTTCTACGTCCAGGGCGTCTCCACCCGCGGCACCAAAGTCACCGGTTGGGCCGACCCCGCTTCGCTCTCCGAGATCCCCCCCACGCTCCTCGACGATGCCCGCGACGCCGCCCGCCACCGCAAAACCGTCGAAGCCGCCATCGCCCGCAAAGACGTCATCCTCGGCATGACCTCCGACGACGTCCGCGCCGCCATGGGCAAGCCCGACTCTGTCGCCCGGCTCCGCACCGAAGAGGCCGACTCCGAAAAGTGGTCGTATATCGTCTATGACCGCGTCCCTCAACGCGAAACGTACCGCGACTTCTACGGCTTCCTCCGCGAGCGCGTCACCTACATCCGCGTCCCGGTCTCGCGCCGGGACGTTCACTTCGAAAACGGCCTGGTCGTCGCCGTCGAGGATGCCGAGGAACCCGCCGCCGCCGTGCCCTACGACTCCGGCGGGGTCACCCGCGAAACGGTCGTGGTCCCCATGCCCCGCCACCTTCCCCACCGCCCCACCGTCATCCTCACCAACGTTCCGCCCCGCAAGGTCCACCGCTGACCCGTCCGGCGCCCGCGCCCGCGCCGGTCAGTGCACCAAGCCCACCGCGAAGTACAGCCCGCACAGCGCCCCCATCACAAGGGCCGCCGGATGCAGCTCCCGCCCGGCCCCCGTGGCCACCTTCAGCAGCGGATGCAGCACCAGCCCCGCCGCAAGGCCGTTCGCGATATTCCATGTCAGCGCCATCATCAACATCGACGCCGCCGCGGGAACCGCTTCCGTCCAGTCCTCAAACGCCACCGCCCGCATCCGCTCCAACATCAGCACTCCCACCACCACCAGCGCCGGGGCGTACACATGCCGCATCGACTGCAAGGGCTCAAGCAACGGGAGGAAGAACAAGGACACTAGAAACAGGCCCCCCGTCACCAGCGCCGCCAACCCCGTCCGCGCCCCCTCCCGAATCCCCGTCGCCGACTCGATGTAGGCCCCCGACGTGCTTGTCCCCAACAACGCCCCCGCCGCGGTCGCCACCGCGTCAACCAGCATCGGCTTCTGAATCTCCGGAAAGTTCCCCTTCTCGTCCAGGATACCCGCCGCCGCGCCCAACCCCGACAGTGTCCCCAGCGTGTCCAGGAACACCATCAAAAACAACGTGAACAGCACCGGCGCAAACGCCGGCGTCCAGATGCCCATGATATCCGCCTTCAATAAAACCGGCCCCAACTGGTACTCCCCCGTAAACGGCACGGATAGCACACCGTCCGGCATCCGGCCCACCCCCGCCAGCAGGCCGGCCCCCGCCGTCAGCGCCATCCCGATCAACAACGCCCCGCGCACGCGCAGATGCAGCAACACCGCCATCACGGCCACACCGCCCACCGTGAGCAGGGCCTCCGGCGCCCGCAAATCCCCGATCTTCACAGGCGACGGCGGCGCCGCCACCAGGCCCGCCGCGTCCCCGGCCACTGCGGCCACCGGCAATCCCGTCACGGCGCTCGCCACAATCCCCGATTCGTACAACCCAATGTAGGCAAGGAACAGGCCGATCCCCGCCGCAAACGCGTTCTTCAAAGAGGGCGGCATCGCCTGCGCCAGCCACGCCCGCAACCCCGCCACCGTGAACAACGCCAGGGCCACCCCGCTCACAAACACCCCCCCAAGGCATTGCTGCCACGTGAACCCCAACGCCGTCAGCCCGAAGGCGATGAACGCGTTCTCGCCCATGTACGGCGCCACCCCAATCGGACGGTTTGCGTGCAAACCCATCAGCACGCAGCCCAGCGCCGCCGCAAGAATCGTCGCCACCGTCCCCGGACCCTTGGGAATGCCCGCCGCCGCCAGGATCGCCGGGTTTACCACGATGATGTAGGCCATCGTCAAAAACGTCGTCACGCCGCCCAAGGCCTCCGTCCGCGGGTTCGACCCCCGCTCCCGCATCCCAAACCAGTCCCGCCCCGTCTCCGTCATGCCGCGATTCTCCTTCCCGCTCTCCGCACCCGCTCACCCCTGCCAAAGGTTCCGGTCCAAACTCCGGTACTGCACCGCCTCCGCCACGTCCGCCGCCTCGACTCCCTCGCGCCCCGCCAGGTCCGCGATCGTCCGCGCCATCCGCAAGATTCGGTCGTACGCACGCGCCGACAACCCCAACTCCGCCGCCGCCATCCGCAGCATCGTTTCCGCCTCCTCCGGCAGCCGGCAGAATTCCTTCATCTCCTTCGGCCCCATCTGCGCGTTCGCCAGCACTTTCCGCCGCCCCTTGAACCGAGCCGCCTGCCGCCGCCGCGCTTCCTCCACCCGCGCCCGCACCGCCGCCGACCCCTCGCCCGCCGCCGTGCCCGACAGCCGCCCAATCGGCACCGCCGCCACCTCCACGTGCAGGTCGATCCGATCCAGCAACGGCCCCGAAATCCGCGACAAGTACCGCCGCACTTCCTGCGGCGTCGAACGGGTCTCCCGCACATCCTTGCCGTCCGGCGTCGGATTCATCGCCGCCACCAGCATGATCCGCGCCGGAAAGGTCATCGATCCCGCCGCCCGCGACACCGTCACCACGCCGTCCTCCAGCGGCTGGCGCAACACCTCCAACGCCGTCCGCCGGAACTCGGGCAGCTCGTCCAAAAACAGCACGCCATTGTGCGCCAAGCTGATCTCTCCCGGCGATGGATTCGTGCCGCCCCCCACCAGCCCGACATCCGAAATGGTGTGGTGCGGCGACCGGAACGGGCGCGCCGTAACCAGCCCCCGCCCGCCCGCCAGGAACCCCGCGATGCTGTGGACGCGCGTTGTCTCCAGCGCCTCCTCCAGCGTCAACGGCGGCAGAATCCCCGGCAGCCTCTTCGCCAGCATCGACTTGCCCGAACCCGGCGGCCCGATCATCAGGATGTTGTGGTTCCCCGCCGCCGCCACCTCCAGAGCACGCTTTGCGGTCTCCTGCCCCTTCACGTCCGCAAAGTCCGCGTCGTGATCCCGCCGCGCCTCAAACTCCGCCCGCGCGTCCACGCGCATCGGCAGGATCGCCTCGCGCCCCTCCAGCCAGTTCACCGTCTGCCGCAGGTTGCGCACCGGAATCACCTCGATCCCCCCTACCACCGCGGCCTCCGCCGCGTTTTCCAAACAGACCACCATCCCCCGCATCCCCCGCCGTTTCGCCTCCATCGCCGCCGCGAGCACCCCGCGCACAGGCCGCACTTCCCCATTCAACCCCAGTTCCCCAAGAAACAAATGCTCCCCCAACAACGCCGCCTGAAGCTGGTCCGCCGCCGCCAATATCCCCAGCGCTATCGGCAGGTCAAAACTCGGCCCTTCCTTCCGCAAATCCGCCGGCGCCAAATTCACGGTCGTCCGCCCGCCGGGATGCCGGAACCCGCTCGTGCCAATCGCCGTTTTCACCCGGTCCCGGCTCTCCCGCACCGCCGCGTCCGGCAACCCCACAATCACCACCGCCATCTTTCCCCCGGCCGCGTCCACCTCGATCTCCACCGGCACCGCTTCGATCCCGGCCGTCGCCGCGCTGAACACCCGCGCAACCCGCGTTGACCCATCCTGCCGCACTCCGCCACCCTAGACATCCCCCGCGCGATGGCGACATAAATGGCATGCTCCGCCCGGTTTGCCCTTGCCCGCCCGCCGAGACGCCCTAAATCCCAGAATGCTGTGCACGTTATCACCCGGAAGCGCCTCAACGAATTCGCCGCCATCCATCCCGGCGCCCGGACACCACTGGCCAACTGGTACCGCCTCATCAAGAAGCATGATTTCCAATCTTTCGCCGAGTTGCGGAACCTTTTCCCCATGCCGATCAAGTGGCCGGAAAGACGGTTTTCAACATCGGCGGCAACAAGTTCCGGCTGATCGCGGCCATTCACTACAATCGGCGCAAAATCTACATCCGTGCTATACTTTCCCACAGCCAATACGACACCGGGCAGTGGAAGGAATACTGAATCATGAACACCGCGCAGATCGAAACGACGAAATCCGCCTGGCCGTTGCTGGCCGGCGCCCTTTACGCCCCTCATACCGAATCGGAATACCATGCCCTGACGGCCTTGCTCGACCAGCTGATCGACGAAGTCGGAGAAGACGAGTCCCATCCCCTGGCATCGCTCATGGAAGTGGTCGGAGTTTTGATCGAGAAGTACGAAGACGAGACCGTGCCCAAGTTGGCTTGAACTCCAGCCATCGCCGCAGGATTCCCCGGACACACCGGGCTTGAAGCAGCGTCAGAGAGCCGGCGTTTCTTCGGGCTCCCAATCGCGGACCAAACCCAGGCCACCGCCCCGCAGAGGCCACCGCCCCGCGGTTGACTTTCCCGCCATCCCGTTGTGCAATCGGGAATGAACCCATACTTTCTCGCCCTCACCGTGATCCGCCTCGCCGCGCTCGCGCTGTTCTTGTTCACAGCCCACAGCGCGCTGGCCCACGCCGTCGGCGGCTTTTTCGAGCGCGACGCCCTCGCCAATTTTAAGGAGTTGCACCCCCTCAAGCAGGCCGCCGCTTCCGCCGCCCGCGCCTTCTGGACCGGCGCCCTCGTCAATACGGCCTTCGCCCTGATCCTTTTCCGCCTCGCGCCCCTCCTCGCCCGGCTCGTGGCCGCCGGCGAACGCAAAGCGCCCGCGCCCGGCGCGGAATCCTGACCGCCGCCCCTTGCGCGCGCCCCAAGGCGGGGTAAAGTCTCTCCGTCGCCGGTCCGCCGGCGCATTGACCAACCCCAAACCACGGAGCTTGCCACCATGACCAACCCGACCACCCGCAGAGAACTCCTCGGAACCGCCGCCCTCGCCGCCGCGGCCGCCGCCACCGGCCTCGGCGCCTCGCGCGCCCAGGCCGCCGACGCCCCCGCCCCAGTCGGCGCCTTCACGCTGCCGCCGCTTCCCTACGCGGCCAACGCGCTCGAACCGCACATCGACGCGCAGACCATGGAAATCCACCACGGCAAACATCACGGCGCCTACGTTGCCAACCTGAACAAGGCCGTCGAAAGCGAGGCTTCGCTCAAGGGCAAATCCATCGAGGACCTCCTTCGCGGCCTCGCGGGCGTGCCGGAGTCCGTCCGCACCGCCGTCCGCAACAACGGCGGCGGCCACTGGAACCACACGTTCTTCTGGAACCTCCTCGGCCCCGGCAAAGGCGGCGCGCCCTCCGGCAAGCTCGCCGACGCCATCCAGTCCGCCTTCGGCGGATTCCCCGCGTTCCAGGAGCAGTTCGCCAAGGCCGCCATGACCCGCTTTGGCAGCGGCTGGGCCTGGCTGGTCGCCCAAGACGGCAAACTCGCCATCGGCTCCACCGCCAACCAGGACAACCCGCTCATGGGCGCCGCCCTCGCCGGCCTCGAAGGCAAACCCGTCCTCGGCCTCGACGTCTGGGAGCACGCCTACTACCTCAAGTACCAGAACCGCCGCGCCGACTACATCACCGCCTTCTGGAATGTCGTGAATTGGGACGCCGCCGCCAAAGCGTTCGAATCCTGAAAGGTAGAAGCGGCGTCCCGCCGCTTAACATGCCTATGGGACAATGCGCGCGGGAATCGCCGGCGGGCGCACCCGCGCGCATTGGGATGCCTCGCGCTTGGGCGCCATATTCCGCACGTTTCGGGATTCCCTTCGTTTTCGGTTCCAGAGTCGCGTTAAGCGGCGGGACGCCGCTTCCACACCACTCTGCCCGCGCTTGGGCACACGGCACGCAGTTCGCAGCCGGGACAGTCCGGCTTGAGCGCCTTGCAGCGCCGCCGCCCGTGCCGGATCATCCGGTGCGAAAACAGAATCCACTCCTCACGCGGCAGAACCCGCATCAAATCCCGCTCGATCTTGGCCGGATCGCTCTGGCGCGTCAGGCCCAGCCGCGCCGACAACCGCGCGACATGGGTGTCCACCACCACGCCCTCCGGAATCCCGAAGGCCGTGCCCAACACCACGTTCGCCGTCTTGCGCCCCACACCGGGCAAAACCCGCAACGCCTCCATCTCCCGCGGCACCTCCCCGCCGTGGTTTGCCACCAACGCCGCGGCGCAGGACCTCAGGTTGCGCGCCTTCGTCCGAAAGAATCCCGTGGAATGTATGATCCGCTCGATGTCCGCCTCCGGCGCCGCCGCCATCGCCGCGGGATCGGGATAGGCCCGGAACAACTCCGGGGTCACCAGGTTGACCCGCGCGTCGGTGCACTGGGCCGACAGGACGGTTGCCACCAGCAGTTGGAACGGGGTTTCGTGGTCCAGCTCACAACGCACGTCGGGGTACGCGCGGGCAAGGCCCTCCACCACGGCCCGCGCGCGCGCTTCCCGCGTCATCCCAGGCTACTTCCGCGCCGCGGCGCCCTGCGGGGGAAGCGCGCGGAGCCGTTCTTCGGCCTTCGCCTTGAGCGGGGACTGCGGGTAGGCGGCCACCAGCGTTTCGTAGGACCGGCGCGCCAGCACCGGCTTGCCGGCCTTTTCGTAAAGTTCGCCCGCCTTGGCCAGGCCCTCCGGCGACTTCTCGCCCGCGGTTGGCCCGAGGAACGCCTCGATCATTTCAAAGTACTTGCCCGCCCCCTCGAAATCCCCCTTCTTCTCCGCGAGGCGGCCGGCCCCCTCCATGGCCTGGGCCTTGATGGAAGCCGGCGCTTCGCGCGCGGAGATCACGTCGCGGTACATCGCAATCGCGTCGTCGGGCTTCGCGCCTTCGATGGCCTTGGCCGTGTTCAACTTGGCCTCGGGCACCTTGGGCGACCACGGGTATTCCTTGAACAACCGCGCGAACATCGCGTCGGACTCGGCCTTCTTCCCCAGCGCCTGTTGGGCCACGGCGATCCCAAACACCCCGTCGGCCTGGGCAAAGGGGTCCTTGTCGAAATCCTTCATCAACCGCTGGAACACCTCCAGCGCCTTCGCCGCGTCCCCCGTCTTGATCAACGCCGTGCCGAACCGGTTCATGTCCTGCCGCGAATAGCGCGCCTCCGGCGCCGCGTCATACGCCGCCTTCATCACCGCCGCCGCCGCCGCGAAATCCCCCGCGTCAAACGGAATCGACGCCTGCGCGAATTGCAGCCGCACCTTCACCGCCGGGTCCGCCCCGAATTTCTCCGCCAATCCCGCGAAGTACTTCTCCGAATCCGCCCGCTGTTGCTTGCCGTAGCGCACCATCAACGCCTGCAGCTCCGCCGCCGTGCTCAACGCGTCGCTCACCGGCGCGCTGTCCGGATACTCCGCCAGCAGTTTCTCCACCGCCGCCAGCGCCCGCCGCATCAGCTCGTCCCATTTCTTCCGGTCGTCCTCGCCCAGCGCCGCCGGCGTGCCCATCGCCCGGACGCGGTCCGACCACAGCTTCGCGATCTGGCCGCGCGCGTCCGGCGCGACTTTCTCGCGCGGATAGGCCTTGATCACCTCCTCGTACTTTTCCGCCGCCTTGTCCGGGTCGCCGGTCTGGGAAAAGACCGCCGCCTCGTAAAACAGCGCGGCCGGCGCCAGATCGCTCTCCGGAAACATCTCCCGCAATTTCCCGAATGCCTCCAGGGCCTCCGGAACCCGGCTCGGCTGCGCCTGCAAATGGTGCATCGCGATCGCCTGCTGCGCGAACGGCGCCACCTGTTCCTTTGGATACTCCGCCACCACCCGCGCGTAGGTCGCCAGCGCCTCCTCCCCCTTGCCCAACTGCTCCCGCAGGCGCCCCGCCTGGAACAGCGCCGTGCCCGCCAGCGCGTCCTTCCCGTACTCCTTGGCAAAGGCTTCGTGCGCGGCCAGGGCCTCCTCCCGCCGCCCGGCCGATTCCAGCGCCACGCCCACGCGGAACGCCGCCTGTTTCTTGATGTCGGCCTCCTTCGCGTTGCCCGCCAGATCGCGCAACAGCTTGAGCGCCTCGTCAAACTGCTTCATCTCCACCAGCACCTGGCCAAGGCTCAGCTTTGCCACCTCCCCCTCCGCCGTGTTCCCCTTCTTCTTGATGTAATCGTCAAACCGCTGCCGCGCCTCCGCGAATTTCCCCGTCTGGGCCAGCGCCCGGCCCACGTTCATCACAATCTCCTCCGCAAATTTCCCCTTCGGATAATCGTCCAGCGACCTCTGGAATTCCCGGATCGCGGCCTCCGGCTTCCCCGCGTCCACGTAGAGGCCCCCGAGCACCAGGCCGATGTTTTCCCCCAGCGGGTCCTTGCCGTACTTTTCCCGCCACGCGTCAAACGCCGCCTGCGCCGGGTCCACCAGCTTTTGCAGCGCGAACGCCAGCACCCGCTGGTAAAGTATAAATTTCTCCTGGTCCCCCGTCGCGAACCGCGCCGCGTGGTTGCCCAGCGCCCGCGCCTCGTTGTAGCCCCCCTTCTGGATGAAACAGAAACCCACCTTCGCCAGCGCGCTCACCAGCGGGTCCGGCTTCTCCTTCAACCCCGCCAGCAACGCCTCCTCCCGCAGCTTTTGCTGCCGCAGCTCCCGCAGCTTGGACGGATTCGCCCGGATTTGCTCCAGCAACCGCTGGATGCCCCGCTCCATCTGCGCCACCAACTGGTCCCGCGGCCGCACCTTCCGGTAATACTCAATCGCCGCGTCGTAGTTGTCCGTGTTCAACATCACTTCGCCAATCTGGAAGTAGGTGTCGTTCGCCAGCCCCGGACGTTCCCCCCCTTCCTTGATGATCTGCTCAAACGTCTCCCGCGCCTTGCCCACCGGCTCCTTGGACTCCTCCACCTTCCCCTCCGCCACCAGCGCCTGCGCCTTCTGCGCGTACGCCAGCCCCAGCAAATACAGCACGTCCAGCTTCGCCGCGCTCATCGGAAAATCCGAGCGCGCCGCCAGCAAATCCTTCACCGCGTCGTCGTACTTCTTCAAAAACAGAAACGCCAGCCCCCGCCCATACAACCCGTCCTCCCGCGAGTCGCTCTTCGGATAATCCTTCAGGAACCGCCCGTAGGCCTCCGCCGCCGCCTGGTACCCGCTCTCCTGCGCCGAACCCTCCTTGCTCGAAGCCTGCCCCGCCAGCGCCTGCGCCAGATACAAAGACGCAAACTCCCGCGACGTCGGCGGCATCGCCTTGTCGTCCGGCATTGGCTTGAGCACCGCCACCGCCTCCTCGTACTCCTTGTTCAGATACAGGGCAAAACCCAGGTTCACTTTGCCCACCATCCCGCTCGCCGTGCTCGGATAGTCGGTCGTCAGTTTTCGCAAGGACGCTATCGCCCCCGAATAATCCCCCGCGTTGATCTGCCCGTCCGCCTGCGTCAGCAGCGCCACCGCAGGGTCCTGCGTCTGCCCGTGCCCCAAGGCGGCGGCGAAAAGGATGATGAGGCTGGTGGCAAGGAGTGGCCGGCTTCCCCGGCAAAGCGTGTCGCGCATCCCCTATCTTATCGCGCCACGATAAAACGCAAGACACAAACGCGGCGGATTCCGCATGGACTCCGCCCCGCCCCGCCCCCATAATCCCCCCCGTCCCATGACCCTCGCCCGCCCCACCGCCGAGTCGGTTCAATTCGAAAAAATTCCCGCCGCCGTCTTCCCCGACGCCCACGCCGGCGCCCTCGCCGCCGCCGCCGAAATCGCCGCCCTCCTCCGCGCCCGCAACGGCGCCCCGGTTGTCCTCGGCCTCGCCACAGGCTCCACCCCCGTCGCCCTCTACCGCGAATTGATCCGCCTCCACCGCGAGGAAGGCCTCTCGTTCCGCCATGTCACCACCTTCAACCTCGACGAATATTTCGGACTGCCGCCCGAGCACCCCGAAAGTTACCACCGCTTCATGCGGGAACAGCTCTTCCAACACATTGACATCGACCCCGCCCGCACCCGCATCCCCGACGGGCGCACCCCGCGCGCCACGGTGTTCGACGCCTGCGCCGCCTACGAAGAGGCCATCCGCGCCGCCGGCGGCATCGACCTCCAAATCCTCGGCATCGGACGCTCCGGCCACATCGGCTTCAACGAACCCGGCGCCGGCCCCGACACCCGAACCCGCCTGGTCACCCTCGACCGCCTCACCCGCCGCGACGCCGCCCGCGATTTCCGCGGCGAAGCCAACGTCCCCCGCCACGCCATCACCATGGGCGTCGGAACCATTCTCGACGCCCGCGCCATCCGCCTGCTCGCATGGGGCGAAGGCAAAGCCGCCGCCGTCGCCCAAGCCGTCGAAGGCCCCCAAACCCCCGCCCTCCCCGCCAGCTTCCTCCAGCGCCATCCCAACGCCCGTTTCATCCTCGACGCCCCCGCCGCGTCCGCCCTCACCCGCTTCCGCCAACCCTGGCGCACCGGCCCCGTCGAGTGGACCCCCGCCCGCACCCGCCAAGCCGTCGTCTGGCTCGCCGCCGAGCGCGCCAAACCCATCCTCAAACTCACCGACGAAGACTACAGCGAACACGGCCTCGCCGAGCTCCTCACCGAACGCGGCCCCGCCTACCAGCTCAATATCGCCATCTTCAACGATCTCCAACACACCATCACCGGATGGCCCGGCGGCAAACCCGGCGCCGACGATACCCACCGCCCCGTCCCCGCCACCCCACCCTCCAAACGCGTCCTCGTCCTCAGCCCCGAACCCCTCGACGCCGAACACGGCATGGGCGGCACGCTCCACCGCCTCGCCGCCCAAGGCCACAAGGTCACTGTCGCCTGCCTCACCTCCGGCAATCTCGCCGTCCCCGACAACGAAGCCGCCCTCGCCGCCGATCTCGTCGCCGATCTCGCCTCCGCCTTCCACCCCAGCCCCGCCGCCCCCAACCCCGCCGGTTCCGGCCCCGCCGGATTCGCCCGAGCCGTCATCAACCAGCTCGATGCCAAGGAGCCGTTCGACGCCGATTCGCCCGATATCCGCCGCCTCAAAGGCCTTGTCCGCCGCGGCGAAACCCGCGCCGCCTGCGCCGCCTGCGGCATCCCCGCCGACCAAGTCCGTTTCCTCGACCTCCCCTTCTACGAGACCGGGCGCTACCGCCAGTTCCAGCCCGAACCCGCCGACGCCGCGCGCGTCGCCGAATTGCTCCGCGCCCTCCAGCCCGACCTCGTCTTCACCACCGGCGCCCTCGCCGATCCTGCCTCCGTCGCCGCGTGCGGTTTCCGGCTCGTGCACGAAGCCCTCGCCTCCCTCGACCCCGCCCGCCGCCCCCGCCAGGTCTGGCTTTTTTCCTCCGGCGACCGCGCCTGGGAAGTCCACGACATCGGCATGGCCGTCCCGCTCAGCCCCGACGAGCTGGCCCGGAAAACCAACGCCGTCAGCCAGCACCGTTCCCAGCGCAACCAAAGCCTTGGCGCCGACCCGTGGCAGGCCGCCGCGGAGTTGAACCGCGCCGCCGCACGCGCCTATGATTCCCTCGGCCTCGCCGATTACGAAGCCCTCGAAACCTTCAAACGCTGGTCATGACATGAAACATCACGCCCCCAACAATCCTTCCGCCCATGGCGGCCACCCCGCCCATCCGGCCCACCCCGCCCATGCCAACGCCCACCACCACCCGGCCCATCACTTCGGCTTTGCCCATCCCCACGCTGAAGTTTTCGTGCCCGGCGGCGGAGACCCCGCCGCGGCCCTCAGCCTCGTCACCCACCTCGGCATCGGCGCCCACGCCGACGACCTCGAGTTCATGGCCTACCACGGAATCGCCGCCTGCTACGGCCAGCCCGACAAACGCTTCGGCGGCGTCACCGTCACCGACGGCGCCGGCAGCCCCCGCGGCAAATCCTCCGCCGGCCTCAGCCCCGAAGCCCTCGTCCAAACCCGCGTCCGCGAACAGCGCGCCGCCGCCCTCGCCGGCGATTACGCCATCCAAATCCAGCTCGGCCACCCCTCCTCCGCCGTCAAAGCCGGTGACGCCGCCGTGGACGAAGACCTCGACAGCATCCTCCGCGCCTGCCGCCCCCACACGGTCTATCTCCACAACCCCGCCGACAAACACGACACGCACGTCGCCCTCCTCCTCCGCTGTCTCGAAGCCTTCCGCCGCCTTCCCCAAGACCGCCGCCCCGCCAAAGTCTATGGCTGCGAAGTCTGGCGCGGCCTCGATTGGGCGCCCGACGGCGCCCGCGCGGCCCTCCCCTGCGCCGAACGCCCCCACCTCGCCGCCGCCCTCGCCGGGGTGTTCGATTCCCAAATCCACGGCGCCAAACGCTACGACCTCGCCGTCGCCGGACGCCGCGCCGCCAACGCAACCTTCAGCGAATCCCATCACGCCGACACCGCCACCGCCCTCACCTGGGCGCTCGACCTCACCGAGGTCGTCCACCACGAAACCGTCACCATCGAAGCCTACCTCGACGCCATCCTCGAACAATTCACCCAGGACGTCCTCTCCCGCCTCCGCCGCTTCGCCCGAACCCCCTGACCAGCGGGCGCGCGCCGCCGTTTTCTCACCACCGTTTCCGCGCCGATTTGGCAAGCAGCAGCATCCCGCCACACACCAGCCCGTACGCCGTCACCCACAAACCCAGCCCCACCGGCGCGTCCACCGCCAGGCGCGCCCCTTCACTCTCCACAAACCGCCACCGCACCCACGCATACACCCCCGCCAGCAGCAGCCCGGTCCAGGCCGCACGCCCCCGCTCAATCCGCCGCCCCAGAAACAACAACGGCGCCAGCCCCGCCACATTCGCCGCAACCGCCGCCCAAATCCACATCCCCGGCAACGCCGTTCCCGCAAGGCTCTCCAGAAAGAACCGCGCCGCCCCGCCGCTCCCCCGCCCCGCCTCCACCCACAACCGCCACCCCGCAACCCCCCCAAACGGATTCCCCGCCACTTCCGCC